>JBEVEQ010000197.1:0-12521 GCA_040512715.1 Paenisporosarcina sp.
TGCAATGCAAAAAGTTGCAGAAATTCCACATGATGAGACTTATTTCCCTACGCAGCTATTTTTGCATGAGAAAACCCTCATTGTATTTGGTGATAAGCAAGTTCCATACGATTACTCAGATACTTCTGGGTCAAATGAAAAAATGATGATGCCATTCAATAGTTCAACCAATGTTCGTTTTTACGATATTCAAGATGCCAAATCACCAAAATTAATACGAGAAATTGGATCGGAAGGCTATTTAAATGGGGCTCGTAAAAAAGATAATATGCTTTATTTTGTGACCAATGTGGCTTCCTATTTTAGAATGTCTACTGAACAAGACGATCTAGAACTTCGCCCTTATATATACGACAGTGAAGAAGGCGATAAAGCTTCTCCACTTTCGTATTCGGATTTATCGATTTTGCCTGGGACACTGGATGCGACTTATAGTGTGATCACAACCATGGACTTAAACAATCCAAAAGAATCTCAAATCACAACTAAAGGATACCTCGGCAGCAGCCATTCCTTGTATATGTCGACGGAAGCTTTGTATTTAACCGCACCCATTTATAAGTCAACTTCAACAGAAGGCAATAACGCCTCAATCGACATGATGTGGAATCCACAAGAGAGCAATACGGAAATCTATAAATTTAGTTTAGACGGAACAAATGTTAAGTTCGTATCGTCAGGTGAAGTGACTGGCAGTTTATTAAACCAGTTTTCAATGGATGAACACGACGGGTATTTCCGAGTCGTCACGACTAATGGCTTTGCTTGGAATGAAGAGACGCCATCAAAAAATAATTTATTTATACTAGATTCTGGTATGAACCAAGTCGGTTCCATTGAGGGGTTAGCGAAAGGCGAGCGCATTTATTCAGCTCGATTCATGGGGAATAAAGCCTATATGGTTACGTTTAAAGAAACGGATCCTTTATTCGTCATGGATGTTTCAAATCCAACTTCACCAAAAGTTTTAGGCGAATTAAAAATTCCTGGATTCAGTAATTACTTGCATCCATTAGATGAGAACCATTTAATCGGCTTTGGTCACGATACAATGACAAAAGATGTTGGAAGTGGTCAACCGGTTATTATGACTGGAGGTATAAAGGTTTCTCTATTTGATGTATCCGATTTTGCCAATCCGTTAGAAAAAGATGTCACCATCGTTGGGGGACAAGGAACTTTTAGTCCCCTGCTATACGATCACAAAGCTTTGTTCCAACATCGCGATCATAACTTATTCGGCTTTCCTATCACCGTGTACGAAGGAACAAAAGACGGCTATGGAGAGTATGCTGCGCAAGGAGCGCTAATTTACGAAATAACAGCTGAAAAGGGAATTCAAGAAGTTGGAAATTTGATTAAGAAGAAGAATCCTGATTATCCATATGAAGAATGGGAAAAATCGATCCAACGAATGGTTTATATAGGCGATACATTATATACAATTTCTATGGAAGAAATTAGAAGTTATAATCTAAAAACGTTTAAAGAAATCGGGGTTGTCTCATATTAAAGATAGGCAGACTACTAACGCGACACGCTTAGTGGCCTGCTTTTTCTGTATGTTCCCGAATGGAATATGTGTAAATGATGTGTCATAAGCTTTATCCATTGGGAGCTAAATACTTAGTTTTTTAATTGATTCGGTTAATTGTAATGTTCGATTCATTTTGCGAATTTACAGTAATTGTTTTTAACTCATACAAAATTTGTTTTTTAGACGTAGGTTCGATAATATGAGGCAAAGGTATGTTTGAAGGGAGTGGGCAAATTGCTGAATGAGAAAAATGATTTAGCCATTGACTGTTGCCTGCTAGCAGGTCGATTAATGATTGAAAGTGGCGCAGAAACGTATCGGGTTGAAGATACGATGACGCGAATGGCAATTTCGCAAGGATTAATCGGTACACAAAGTTTCGTTACACCAACAGGAATTATGTTTTCTCTAGGCAAGGATGGTTCTACACGATTAATGACGATTCGTGAGAGGATAACAGATTTAGAGAAAATTGCTTTGGTTAATCAAGTATCACGTAAGTTAACGACTACAGAAATGACAATTGAAGAAGCATATGAGGAATTACAACAAATTGCAAGTGCGAATTTAATGTTTCCCTTTTCATGGCAATTAATTGCTGCAGCCGTAGCGAGTGGTTGTTTTCTAATCTTATTTGAAGGAACCATATGGGATGTTCCAGCAGCAACTGTAGCTGGTGGTGTGGGATTCATCGTGGTTACCTTAATACACGAATTAACGAGAGTTAAGTTTTTTGCTGAATTTATTGCCGCATCTATTGTAGGACTTATTGCGTTTTTATCCGTTTTTTTAAATATCGGCGAAGACTTAAACACAATTATAATTAGTGGTGTTATGCCACTTGTTCCGGGACTTTTAATTACCAATGCAGTTCGTGATTTAATGGCTGGTCACTTTGTTTCCGGTGTATCAAAGGGAGCAGAAGCTCTTTTGACCGCATTTGCGATAGGTGCAGGTGTTGCACTCGTACTATCATTTTAGGAGGGATGTCATGACATGGATTATACAGGGCATTCTCAGTTTTATTATTGCCGTCTCGTTTGCCATTATATTTAATGCACCACGTAAAAAAGTAGTCGCATGTGGAATTGTTGGGATGAGTGGGTGGATGATTTTTAGCGCTTTTTCAATGGTTTCTCAAGATCAGATACAGGCATCATTTGCAGGTGCTTTTATTGTATCCTTGGTTGCACATATTTTATCAAAACGGTTTAAAATGCCAATGATTATCTTTAGTGTACCGGGAATTATTTTACTCGTACCAGGTGGTCTTGCTTATAACGCCATGCGTAACATTGTAGAAAATGACTATTTAACTGCTATTTCCTTTGCTTCAAAAGCATTTATGACGTCGGGTGCTATTGCAATGGGACTTGTATTTGCGGAAGTGTTAATGCAATTGATTTTTAGATATATGGCCAAAAGAAGAACTGTCATTGCGAAGTAATTCCTTCGTATGACAGTCTTTTAAGGTTGCACTTTTATAGGATGTTACCAATATAAAAGATAATATGTGTCCTTTCCTGCTGACTGACCACCGAACTTCCTCGCAAGCTGCGGGATCTCGGACACGCATTCTCAAATGATACATTTACAAAAGGGATTAAACTTTTTAATCATAATGTTAATTTGTCTCTCTTAAATGATGTTGTTGATAGTAAGGGAGCGGATTCCCTCCTTTTATAAAAATCAACAGTGCCTTAATATGAGCAATATCCTTGTCAAAAAAATTCCTGAAGTCATAAAAGACTCAGGAATTTTTTGTTGTAATTATTTGATTGAGATCATCAGATGTAACTGGATGACCAATGTAATATCCTTGAAGAGCGTCACAACCCAATTCTTTTAATAGCTCAAATTGTTCTATGGTTTCTACACCCTCGGCTAAAACTCTAATGTTCATGGATTTTCCAAATTGAATCATCCCATGAATTAATTTTTGAAGCTTTTCTTGCTGCATAATTGATGAAATGAAGGACTGATCTATTTTAAGTTCAGAAATCGGTAATAACTGCATGTATCTGAAAGACGCATAGCCTGTCCCAAAGTCATCAAGCACAAATGCAACACCATCTTGTTGTAATAAACGCATTTGACGAATTATCGATTGTTCTGCTTCAGCTTCTAGTGCAAACTTCTCTGTAATTTCAATTTGCAATAGATGGGCAGGACAACTGTATTTTTCTAAAGTTTGTCTTATTTTCTTAACCATATTATGATCACGGAACTCACGGACTGAAGAGTTAATACCGATTTTTAATGGGCGGCCCTCTTCTAACCAAATTGCGGCTTGTTTACAAGCCTGTTCAAGCATAAATGTCCCAATATCATGAATCATGCCTGATTCTTCTGCGATTGGAATTAATTCGTTTGGATGAACGGTTCCTAACACTTCATCCTCCCAACGCACCAAAGCTTCAACAGCATAGATTCTACCAGAACGAACATCAAGTTGAGGTTGGTAATAAACCTGTAAATCCTTCTGATTTAAGGCTTCTAATAAGCGTTTTTCAATCGTCAATTTTCGGCTTAGTGCTTGATGGGTGGATTTCGAAAGACTGACTATATTCCCTCCACCATCTTGCTTCACCTTATGAATCGTTGCATTAGAGGCTTTCATCAGATGAAGGAAAGTTGATTGATCTTCTGGATAACGCGTGATTCCGCCACTAATCGAAATCGGGATTGCAGTGTTGCGAATATAAATTGGATGCTGTTTTAAATAAATTAAAAAACCTTGAATGAACCATTCACTAAGCGGGGTTAGTACGACAAATTCATCAACGCCAACTCTCGCAATATCGCTATCTTGGAAGTACATTTTCATGCGTTTCGCAAACTCTAGTAATAGAGTCGTTTCAGAATCTTCGTCATGCATATCTTTTAATGTGAAAAATTTATCAATGTCTAAAAAGACAAACGAAAAATGTCGTTTTTCTTCAATGAAATTAGAAACGATATATTCTAAGCGATGACGATTCATCAAATTCGTCTCAGGATCTACATAGGCAATTTGCTCGAGATGAGTTTGAAGACGTTTCTTCTCTGTAATATCTTTTTCTAAAATACAGTAGTACAGCGTTTCCTTTGAAGATGAGGTTACGGGTATAGCCGTCATTTCAACCCAATAAGTTTCCCCGTCTTTCGTAATCTTTTCAACCGATCCTTGCCACACACGATTACTTTTTAAAGATGTCCAAATCGTATTGGCAAACATTTCACCAGTTCCAGGAGGGAACAACTGCCAGAAAGATTTCCCTACGACTCTTTTTGGTGTCCATTTGCTCGTCTTTAAAAATAGGTCATTCGCGTAAATAATAAGACCTTCTTCATCAATATATGTAAGCATGAAAGATTGATCTAACCCGTTTTTAATACTAACTAATTCATGTACGCCACTGGTGTCATTTATAATAGACAAATTATCCTGTTCAAACAAAAATATGACACATCTCTCGTTATCTATGGTTAATGATTTTAAAACCGCAGATACGTGGACTTCTACACCTAGCTTTGTATGTAAAAGAAAATTTTCAAATCGAATAGGGTCGATACTTCTCAGCACTTGGTCCCAAGTTGCCTTATGCATCGCAGACCGCTCTTCTTCGATAAATGGATAAAAATGACCAACGACTTCTTCTGCTCGATAGCCAAAAGTTTTTTCGGCTTCTCGACTCCACCAAAGAACAATCCCTTCTTTAGTTGTCAGCATCATTGGAAATGGTACATGGTTAAATAATTCGTTTCCTGATTCCAATATTTGTTGCAATCGATTCATTGTTAAGGACTCCTTGTGAACTATACTATCCTTTATTATAAAGAAGTCTTACGACTACGTCATTATATTAAAAAATGTTAATTCTGAAAAGTTTGGTTAGACGAGAGCTTTTTGTCTATTTAATTAAATCTTTTAAATAGACTGTGATTTTATCTGTGATAAGAGTAGGATATAAGTTAGTATATATGGGTAGGTGGTCGCATGGAACGTATGAAGGGAATTGCATTAATTGTCACAGGTGCCATGCTTTGGGGTGCTACCGGACCTTTAATGGAATGGATATTAAATAATTCATCACTGTCAGTGTCTTTTATGATGACCTTGCGATTGTTTATAGCAGGTTTTAGTTTACTTTTATTATTAAGAATTCAACAAAAAGAGATTTTTCGAATTTGGAAAGATCCCTATTGGACTAAGCGATTGTGTATTTTTGCGATTTTCGGAATGCTAGGTGTTCAGTACTCATTTGTAGCGGCCATTGAAACAAGTAATGCAGTAGTTGCCACGTTACTTCAGTTTTTAGCGCCGATTTACGTTATTCTTTTCGTCTCCTGGAGTTTGAAAAAATGGCCACCTTTCATACAAGTTATCGGAATTGTAGGGACGTTGTTTGGGTTGTTTTTGCTCTTAACGAATGGATCATTATCGACGGTTTTAATTAGTCCAGAAGCTGCTGCATGGGGAATTGCAGTCGGATTTTCATTCGCCTTTTACATCTTATATCCCGCAGCTTTAATGAAAGAATGGGGCGTCATATTGGTCGTAGGATGGTCTATGTTAATGGGCGGAATTATTTTGGGGACGGTAACAAGAGTTTGGGAATCGGACGAATGGGTGCACTTGATGGATATGAATTTAGTTTTGTTGTTACTGACAGTCATTATTTTCGGTACTCTAGCATTTGTTTTATTCCTAAGTAGCATGAAATACATTTCAGCAACAGAAACTAGCATTTTATCTAGCATTGAGCCATTAACTGCCATGTTTATTTCAGTGTTATGGTTAAATCAACTACTAGGATTGTGGCAATGGATAGGTGCGATTTGCATGTTATTTTTTGTCACTTGGTTATCGATTTATGGTAAAAAAGAGTAAAGATTTGCCGATATTAATATTATGACAAGAGGAAGCAGGGACCATAATCATGAATAAATTCAAAAGAAATGCATTTAAAAGTACTAAGGTCAAAGTTCCGAAAATCAAAAAGGTAAGAGAACCAAAAGTAGGATCGTCAATTTTCAAGTTGAAAGTTCCTAAATTCGGAAAAACGAATGCTAGATTTAATATTAGAAAAAAACTATTTATCGCGTTTTCATCTATTATTCTATTATTTTTATTGTTAAGCGGAATTGCTGTTTACAGTACAATAGTGCTTAATGACAACACGAAAGAACTTAATACGAAAATCTTGCCTCGAGTAGACGCCGTGAAATCTTTAAACTATCGTATGGAAAATGTGATGAGTCTAACACAAAGACATGTTCTTTCAACTGATGTAACGGTTAAAAAGGAAACAGGAGAACGTATTGAACAACAAATTCAAGAAATCAATACATTGCTTGAAAGCTATGGGAAATTGCTTGAAGATCCAATGGCCATAAATTTACATAAAGATATAGTAAAGAAATGGGATTTATACTTAGCGAAAAACAAAGAAGTTCAAGTATTTAGTACGAAGGATAATACAAAACGAGCTGTAGCCCTTACATACGAGGGAAATGTTCAGTATGATTCTATTCAAAACACATTAGATGAATTAGTGTTTATCGATTTAGATGAAGCAAAGAAAGTGGAGGAAAAAAGCAGCAGTACGTTTAGTGGTGTGATGTTAGCGTTAATTATCGGTATTCTGTTTGCCATCCTTTCAACGCTTGTAATTGCTGCTTTCTTAACAGGATTAATTCGTAAGCCTATCGGATTATTAACGGATCGATTTAAAGCGATGTCAAATGGTGACTTAACAGTTGAACAAATTCAAATTGAAAATCGAGACGAGTTTGGCGATTTAGCTGGTCATTTTAATACGATGTTATCGACTCTACAAAAGCTTGTGAAAGATCTACAAGCTTCAATTTCAACAGTTGCGATGTCTGCGGAGCAAGTATCAATTAGTGCTTCTGAAACAAGTCGAGCTACAGAACAAATTACGGAATCGATGGCTGATGTATCTGAAGGTGCAGATGTACAAGCAGAATCTGTTCGTCATGTTAGAGAATCGATTGGCGAAATGTCGACGGGTATGGAACAAGCTTCGGTGGCGATTCAAGATGTTTCCGATAAAGCAGTATCCACAACAGAGTTAACTACAACTGGTCTTCATGTCATGGAAGAAACACGTAAGAAGATGAATGAAATTCGTCTTGTTTCAGAAAAATCGGCAGAAGTAGTGAGTGGATTAAGTGTGAAATCGGAAGAGATTGGTCAAATTGTTGGTCTCATTACGGCTATTGCAGAACAAACGAATTTATTGGCCTTAAACGCTGCCATTGAAGCAGCTCGTGCTGGAGATCATGGTAGAGGATTTGCAGTTGTAGCTGATGAGGTTCGTAAATTAGCAGAACAATCTGCAAATGCTGCAAAAGATATTAACTCACGAATCGGCTCTATACAACACGAGGTCAAAGAAGCGATTGTATCTATGCAAGGATCAACTAAAGAAGTGGCACTTGGAATTGGCTTAGCGGAAAAATCGAGTGAAAGCTATGACGAGATTGCGAAAATGATTGGAGAGGTATCCGCTCAAACAGAAGAAATCACGGCTATCTTCCAACAAATGAATGCATCTGCTCAACAAATGGAAGGACGCGTACGCGAAGTAGAATCCCTTTCATCTGAAGCGTCTGAACGTGCTCAAACTGTGGCAGCTGCTGCGGAAGAGCAGAATGCATCAATGGAAGAAATCACATCTTCAGCTGATGTATTAAACGGTCTTTCTGGCGAACTTAACAAACTAGTACAACAATTTAAAATCTAACAAATGCGAGCTCCTTCCGTAGAGAAGGGGCTTTTTTAAATTAATATGTACTCTATTAATACCGAGACCGCGAAAATTCTAACAGAGACCTCGAAAATTCTAACCAAGAACGCCAGAATTCTAACAGAGCAACTGCTCGCCATCAGTAACACCCGCAAAGCTGGAAGCGAGCGGGGCAAATCAAGATCTTAAACCCAATTAAGACTGCACGCTTTGCTTGGCAACCGATTTCTGTTGGGATATACCAGGTTCTAGGTTGGAGTTTTTGACAATTACAACCGAGACCGGATAAATTCTAACTGAGAACCCAATAATTCAAAACTGAGACCTCAAAAATTCTAATCAAGAACCCCGTAATTCCAACTGAGCGACACATCATCCGAAAACTTTCAAAAACTTGCATATTTGTTGTGAGTAGAGGATACCCCATTCACTTTCAATGTGGGATAATGGGAACAATTAGATTATTAATTCGTAGAACGAAGAAGTTTCAGGAGGCACAATGTGATGAAAACTGTTTTTTCATATGTAAAACCATACAAATGGCCAATAGTGATAGCACTTTTTCTTATGCTAACTGAGCTCGCTGTAGAGCTTGTCCAGCCATTGTTAATTGCTAAAATTATTGATGATGGAATACTTAAACAAGACCAGTCAGTTATATGGACTTGGGGTTCCGTCATGATGGGTATGGCTATTTTAGCTTTTTTGTCGGGTGCAACTAATTCCTACTTTGCTTCGCATGCAGCCCAAAGCTTTGCATTCGATTTAAGAAGTGCACTCTTTAAGCAAGTTCAACATTTTACAATGGCGACATTTACGCGTTTTCCATCGTCAGGTCTTATTACGCGATTGACGAGTGATGTAACAATGGTCCAAAACGTCTTGTTTATGAGTCTTCGTATTATGTTGAGAGCACCACTTCTCGTTTTAGGAAGCTTAATCATGGCTTTCATTGTCGAAGCATACTTAGCTATGTTCTTAGTGTTAGCGGTACCGTTTCTTATTATCTTTCTTTACATAATGGTTAAGAAAGGCGTCACGTATTTCGCTCGAGTACAAGTTAGCTTGGATCGAGTAAATCGTGTTCTTCAAGAAAATCTTCAAGCAGTTCGGTTAATAAAAGCTTATTTAAGAGGGAAGTATGAGTCATCTCGATTTGAACAAGTATCCGGATTACTGAAGATGGATACGGTGAAGGCATTAAGAATGATGGAGATTATTTTACCGCTTCTTTTATTTGTGATGAATGTCAGTTTACTTGCCGTTCTTTGGTTTGGTGCGGATAGAATACAAACAAATGATACTCAAATTGGGGAACTTGTTGCGATTGTCAATTATGCGATGAGAATGACTGGTGCCTTTTCAATGTTCGCTTTTATTATCATGGCAGTTGCTCGCGCGAAAGCTTCTGCAGAACGTATGGAAGAAGTGTTACTAGTGAATGAAGGACTAGAACGCAACGAACAAACAGGTGAGATGAGAAAACTTGTGAAGGGAGAAATTACATTCAAGCATGTTTCTTTCAACTATCCAAATACAACGGAACCTGTATTGAGAGATATCAGTTTCTCGGTGAAATCTGGCGAAAAACTTGCCATTATGGGGTCAACAGGCTCTGGGAAATCAACCTTGCTCCAACTTATTACCCGTTTCTTTGACGTAACGAACGGCTCCGTTAAAATCGATGGGAAAGATGTGAAGGATTGGTCTTTAGATCATTTAAGACAAACCATCGGGCTAGTTCCTCAACAATCTCTACTATTCTCAGGTAGTATTTATCAAAACCTAGCTTGGGGCAAAATAGAGGCTTCAATTGAAGAATTAGAACAAGCGGCCAAACAAGCGCAAATCCATACATCAGTGGAACAGTTTGCAAAAGGTTATGAAACACGAGTAGGACAAAAGGGTGTTAACCTTTCCGGAGGTCAAAAACAGCGCTTATCCATTGCACGTGCTCTTGTGCGTAAACCAGAAATACTACTGTTAGATGACAGTACGAGTGCGTTAGATGTTAAAACAGAAACCGCTCTTTGGGAGGCACTTGAAAAAGAGGATGCAACGATGTTAGTCGTGACTCAAAAAATCAGAACTGCCAAAGGTGCAGATTATATTCTACTTCTAGATAATGGTCAAATTTCCGGATATGGAACACATGAAGAGTTAATAAATAGCTCTGAACTGTACCGTAAGATTGCAGAGTCTCAACAGGAACTGGAGGTGCCAGCTCATGCGCAACATACTCTCTAAACCATTTGGCTATGAAGCAGTCCTGACGAAGGAAGATATTAAACCACTCAAAAAGAAAAAAGGTGACCGACCGAGTGACTGGCAATTTGTCTTTAAACAAATTTGGAAGCTCGTAGATGAACAGCGTTTTCTTCTGATAACGGTTCTATTCCTAGTTGTCATTAGTTCGGCCCTTGCTCTAGTTGGACCTTTTCTTATAGGTAAAATCATTGATACTCATATTGTTGAAGGGGATTTTGCAGGAATGCAGTTAAAGATTGTTTGGTTGATTGTGATTTATGTGTTCCTCTCTCTTTCGATGTTCTTGCAAAACTATTGGATGATTGGTATTGCGCAACAAACGATTTATCGCATGAGAACTGGTCTATTCGCTCATTTTCAAAAACTTCCGGTTTCATTTTTTGACAAAAGACAGCATGGAGAGTTAATGAGTCGTGTGACAAATGATATTGAAAATGTCAGCTCTACTCTTAACAGCTCATTCATTCAAGTGTTTTCGAGTGTATTAACGCTAACAGGGACAGTGGTTGTTATGGTCATCCTTAGTCCTTTGCTTACTCTATTAACTATGACTATTATTCCGGTCATGTTTATTGCCATGAAGTGGATTACTAGACGAACAGGCAAACTATTTAAAGAGCAGCAACAAGCTGTTGGTGAATTAAATGGAATGATTGAAGAAACGATTTCGGGTCAACGAATCGTAAAAGCATTTTCTCAAGAAAACCGAGTTATTGACGAATTCACGATCAAAAGCGAACGCTTACGTCGAACTGGATTTTGGGCACTTACTTATTCAGGATTCATTCCAAAAGTAATGAATATGTTGAATAATGCAAGTTTTGCCATCGTTGCAGGCATTGGTGGTTTGCTAGCACTAAATGGTCATGTAACTATAGGAACGATTGTTATATTCTCGGAGTATGCGCGACAATTTACACGTCCCTTAAACGATTTGGCGAATCAATTCAATACCGTATTATCAGCCATTGCAGGTGCTGAACGAGTATTTGTCATTATTGGAGAACCGATTGAAAAAGATGATGCCATGAATTATCAGGGTAAAGTGCTTGAAGGGAAAGTGGAGTTTGATCAAGTTTCCTTTAAATATGAGCAATCTGATGATGAACACACGATTCGTCATGTGAATTTTGTTGTTAATCCTGGAGAAACAGCTGCTTTAGTCGGAGCTACCGGTGCAGGAAAAACTACGATTATGCAGTTGCTAGCACGTTTTTATGAAGCCAATGAAGGCGAAATCCGTATTGATGATATCCCAATTCAAGAATTGCCAAGACAAACATTGCGAAGTCAAATTGCTTTTGTGCTTCAAGATCCCTTTTTATTCGAAGCGACTGTGAAAGAAAATATTCGATATGGAAAATTGAATGCCACAGATGATGAAGTTATTGAAGCGGCGAATAAAGCAAATGCCCACGATTTCATTGAGAAATTACCACAAGGGTACGATACAATTTTAACTGCAGATGGTGGAGAGATTAGCCAAGGACAAAAACAATTACTGTCTATAGCACGAGCACTCATTGCTGATCCAGTTATTTTACTGCTAGATGAAGCGACGAGCAGCATCGATACCGTTACGGAAGTGAAGATTCAAGAGGCATTGGAGCGCTTAATGAAAGGTAGAACAAGCTTTGTGATAGCACATCGATTGAACACCATTCGCCAAGCCGACGTTGTGTATGTACTCGAACAAGGAGAACTTGTGGAATCTGGCAATCAAGATGAGTTAATCAAGCGTAAAGGATTGTACTACCATATGCTTGAAGAAGCCAAAATCTAAAAAGAAGGTGGACCCATTTTTAGGTCCACCTTCTTTTTAATTGGTTCAGTTAGACAAGTTGTTGTGGAGAATACGCGTCCTTTCCAGCAGACTGACCACTTAGCCTCATCGCAAGCTGCGGGGTCTACGTAGCCAGTTTTTCTGCGGGAGTTACGCGTATTCTCTACTCATAAATCAT
>JBEVEQ010000199.1:0-5053 GCA_040512715.1 Paenisporosarcina sp.
ATGTTTTTTTCTTCCGCATGGTTGGGGTAGAGTTTGTTTCAACGGTAATTTCAGTCACAGATTTACTATTTTCATTATGTTGTTCTTTAGAACAACCTGCTATTGTATATCCGATTAGGATAAATAAAACAATTATTTTTTCATAATACCTCCCTTCTAATTAGACGTGAATTTTCCAATCAAGTTCCAAACTTCATATCTACAATTTAAATTGCTAATAGAACAGCAAAAAATGACCAACAAATCAGCTTACAAATTGATGTTTGCGATAGGAGTTAATTAGTTTTACTGTTTTTAATTTCATTTGAATAAATAAACAAGATCCGTTTCAATATAAACAAAAACCCGTTGGAAAAGTAACATTCCAACGGGTTTTAACGTATACCTTAATACTCAATTATTATACAGTTACAGGTACTTGAGCATGTCCTTTTTTATAGAAGAATAGGAATGCAACTAAAGTTAAAAGTGCAAACCCTACTAAGAACATCAATAAAACGAATGCATTTGATAATAAGAAGCTTGTATCCCCTAACGAAATGATTGACTTAAAGCCAGCATTTGAATACGTTAAAGGTAAGAATTTGCTAAGTGCTTGCAAGTTTTCAGGTAACATTGGGATTGGCAGATTTGAACCCGTTGTTGACAATTGCAGTACCAAGAATGCAAGTGCGATAAAACGTCCCACGTTTCCTCCTACTACTACCAAGAAGAAAACAATAGCCATGAATGTCAAACTTGTAAACACGGTGAATAATATAAACGAAACCACACTATTAACTTGTAGATTCAGTAATAGCAAGGCAAACAATGAAACGATAAGACCTTGTGCGACAGCGAATAAAGACAAATTCATCAATTTACTCGCATACCAGCTAAATGCTGATCCAGGTGTGACGACTGGTTTTTTGAAATCTACAATAAAAGATAAAATTAAGATACCAACGAATAATGCAAGTGAAAGAACATATGGTGCTGTTGAATCACGGTAGTAATTCAGACCATTAACGGTTTCACCACTTAAACCAACTGGATTTGAGAACATCGCGATGTTCGCATCTGTTACTTGGACTTTAGCAATCTCGTCTGCTCCTCCAGCTAGTCCTGTAGAAAGTTCTTTACTTCCAGATTGAAGTTGTTTTGCACCATTGTCTAGAGTAGTTACGCCAAGTGTCATGGATTCCCATCCTGAAGCCACAGATGAATTTCCTGTACTAATTTGAGTAAGTCCACTTTGAAGACTAGACACACCGTTGCTCAATTTTGACCACGATGACGCTACGGAAGCGTTTCCATTTGCAACTTGATTTGCCCCTGACTGCAGTTTGTCTATGCCAGCAGTCGCAGCCGTCTGTCCTGCAACTAATTGTGATAATCCTGTACTTACTTGTTTAGATCCTGCGGCTGCTTGTGAGATACCACCTGCTAGCTCAGCAGCCCCTACTTTTAATGGTTGTACTTCTTGATCAAATTTAGCCATGCCCTTTGAAATAGCATCACTTGTTCCGACAAGCGTCATAAATTCAACATCAGTTGAAAGTTCAGGATGTTTAGCCAGAAAGGCTTTTAAGCCTGAAGTCAAACCTTGCGAACCAGTAGATAATTGTTTTGTTGTTTCAGTAACTTTAACCATTCCATCTCTAATTTGCCCACTGCCTGGAACTAATTTAGATTCTAATCCAGTAGTTAAACTCGTACTTCCTCCACTAGCTGCTTTTAATCCTCCAAGGATTTGTGTAGAACCTGTTTTTAGTTCGCCCACACCTTGAGCTAAGCTTTTAGAACCTGCAGCAAGTTTGTTAATATCACCAGTACCGCCTCGTATAGAGCTTAGTAATTGACCTGCCCCACTCTCAGCAGTTTTTGCCCCAGTTGCAAGTTTTTGAATATCACCTGATTTATCTGTTAAAGACTTCAACAGAAGGCTAGTCCCATCAGATAATGATGTTGTCCCTTCGAATATCTTTTGGGAACCATCTGCTCCAGATGCAAAACCAGTGTTTATATCGCCAAATTTAGAAAAAAGTGTTCTAGTATACGTTTCTGTGATTTTATTACCCAATTGCTCTCTAATTTTTTCTGTAGCACTTCTTGTGACTTGTGCAGCCATGAAGTTAAGTCCTTCATTTTGAATATATTTCAATTCAGGGACTTGAGGATTCGCATCCAATACAGTTGTTACTTTTTGAGAAAAGTCTTTTGGAATTTCAATTACCATATAATAATCTTGTTTTTCTAATCCTTTTTGAGCTTCTTCTGATGAGACAAAATCCCATCCGAGTGTATTACTTTTCTTTAAATCCGCAACTAAATCATCTCCAACATTTATTGGATCATCTCCAGAAGTTGCGCCTTCATCATTATTGACAAACGCCACAGGTAGATTATTTAAATAATCATATGGTCCCCACGTAGAAGACAATAAAACTGCTACGTAAACCAGTGGAATCAATAACACCCCTATCAAAGAAAACAATACCCCTTTGTGATCTTTTAGCTTTGAAAGCTCCATTTTCAACAACTGAAAAGCGTTCATACATTACCCCCATATTCAAAATGTGTTCTCTCTTTTCCAAAAAAATGAATAACAATTCATTTTAATTGGTACCTATTATATTCTGAATAGGGTGACAAATATCCTGCAAGATTTTCTTTAATTTGAAAATATTTATTTAAAAAACCACTGACTCTAGTAATATAGTTTGATAGTATAAAAAAAACCCTATGAACTCGGAAAAGTTCATAGGGTTTTTCAGTTTTTAAACCAGAATTTCCGGTTTTCTTTGTGCTAAAACGGGTTCTTTATAATCAATTACTTTACCTGTTTCAATATCAATGAATGTACTTGCTTCATTAAACCAGCAATCCGGTGCTTCATGGCCCCAGAAGGTTTGACGCAATGGATCATTTAAATCCCATTTCTTTGGTTTTAAATCAGGGTCTGTTGTTAAATAATCGCCCGTATACAGTTCGATACGATGGCCATCTGGATCCCTCAAATACAAGAAGAATGCATTAGAAAGGCCATGTCTACCAGGTCCTCGTTCAATGGATTTAGCATATCCCATACTCGCTAAAACATCACAACAATCAAGAATGCTGAGTCGGTCGGTTAGTGAGTACGCAAAGTGATGAAGTTTTGGTCCTGGTCCACTCATAAATGCATGATCATGTACCGTTGGTTTACGGTATAACCAAGCTGCCCATAAATCACCATTCTCAGTTTCGGTATACTCCGAACAAGAGAAACCAAGTTGTTCCGTATAGAAATCAAATGCTTTTTGAACATCAGGCACAGCACAATTCACATGGTCAATGCGTTGAATTTTAGCACCTTTATACAAATCGTATCGCTGAAGCATACGGTCAACCGTCTGCATTTCTGCATAAAATTCTAGTGGAATACCTGAGTTATCATGCACACGAAGCGCTCTTCCTATAGCATGCTGTTGTCCTTTAGGTAGCCATTTCGTTAATAATCCTTTAGAGGTAAAAAGCTTTTCAATTTCATCTAAATCCTGATCTTTTTGCACCTTATAACTAAGGACTTCCACATGAGGTTCTTCTGCTAGTTTTAAGAGTAAACTATGATGGGAGTGTTCTTCTAAGCCTCTTAAATAAATATGATGTTCATCACTTTCCGTTTCAATCATGCCTAAACCATTCACGTAAAACTCACGAGATGCCTGTAAATTGGTTACATGAAGTACAGTTCTAGCTATACGAATAATTGAAAAATCCACTTAGTTCACCACACATTCCGTTTATTTTCCGAATTGCTGAATATGATGTTCTGATATTGATACATGAATAATTTTTTGCTCTGTATAGAATTCAAATCCATAATGTCCACCTTCTCGACCGATCCCTGAGTATTTAGAGCCTCCAAAAGGTGTTCTCAAATCACGTACATTTTGAGCATTAACCCACAGCATGCCCGCTTCCACTTTATGTGCAACCCGATGTCCTCGTTTGATGTCGTTCGTCCATACATAACCAGCAAGACCGTATTTGATATCATTCGCAAGCTTAATTGCTTCTTCCTCGTCTTTAAAGGTCATCACGGTTAACACGGGGCCGAATATTTCTTCTTGTGCAACTCGCATATGATTTTCTGCGTTAAGAATGATCGTTGGAGCTACGAAGTTCCCTTTAGCAATATTCTCAGGAATGTCTGCTGTAATGACTTCTGTTCCTTCATCTTTGGCAATTTCCAAGTAACCTCTTACCTTATTAAAATGTCCTTTATCAATAAGTGGACCCACTTCAACAGCTGAATCTAGAGGATCACCAATTTTTATTTTCGCCACACGTTTCTTAAGTGCTGAAATAAACTCGTCTTTAATTCCTTCTTGAATGAACAATCTAGAGTTAGCTGTACAACGCTCACCATTAAAGGAGTAAATCCCCCACACACACGCATCTAATGCTCTCTCAAAATCAGCATCATCAAATACGATAATCGGAGATTTTCCACCGAGTTCCATTGAACAACTTTTTAAGGTGTCCGCACTGTTTTTAATGATTGTAGACCCTGTTTTGGTTTCACCTGTGAATGAAATAAGTTGGACATCAGGATGTTTCACTAGCGCATCTCCAGCGGTTTCACCATAACCGTGGACGACGTTGAATACACCTTTTGGAAGTTCCGCTTTATGAATGACTTCAGCTAATAAATTTGCTGAAAGCGGTGAAAGCTCAGCTGGCTTCAATACCACAGTGTTTCCGGTAGCGAGTGCAGGTGCTACTTTCCATGTTTCCAACATGAATGGTGCATTCCAAGGTGTGATTAATCCTGCAACGCCAACAGGTGTGTTGATTGTATAGTTAATAAACTCATCGTCCACTTGGTAAGCATCACCTATAAGGCGACTCTCTACCATCCGGGCGTAAAATCTAAAGTTTTCCGAAGCGCGACTAACCATTTTTCTAGTTTGACTAATAGGAAGACCCGTATCAAGGGACTCTAAATAAGCTATTTTCTCAACTTCTTCATCAATTAAGTCCGCAATACGGTAAATATAGGCCATTCTTTTCGTCAATTTCATCGTTT
>JBEVEQ010000221.1:0-5450 GCA_040512715.1 Paenisporosarcina sp.
CTGTAAACAAACTCAAAATTGATGAGTTTGTCTACAGTCTGAACCATAGTTAAACTATGGTCAGTACTATTATTTAAGTATGAAAATATTTTCAAATTAGCTTTGTCACATTACAACGACCAGCATGGCTAGATGAGTAAAACCATTATGTGAGCTTATTGTCCAGGATGAAGAATATTGCATGCACTTAACCAATTTCCATCAGGATCCTTGAATCCAAAGCCACCAAACTCACCGTGTAAATTAAGTGGACCGACTTCAACTTGTTTAACTTTAAGCCACTCATATAATTCTGTTAATGAAGGCGTATAGAAGTCTATTATGCTATGTACAATGTCATTATTTGTATTCCTAAATGATAACCCACTAATTTCTTCTGTTTCAACCAAGAAGATTGTAGGAACTCCTTTTGATTTCATTGTAAGCATTGCTGTTTTTTCATCTTGAAAGTGGACTTCAGCACCAAGGATATCGATATAAAACGCTAAAGATACTTCTATATTAGTAACCGGTATTTCAAGCGTTGCGATATGCGAAATTAAATGAGTCATAATAACCTCCAATATTTTGTTTTCCAATATATTTTTCTACATTGAATCAGGGAATCCTTCTAATTGGGAAATAAATGATGAAATTCATTGTAGGATTGGAGGTTTTTAGTTGTCCCATTTAGTTAGAGAAATTCATTCGATACGCCATACGCCTTTTTTATTAGCAATGTTGAGGTAGTCTATTTACTTTTCATGTGTTTTTTGCCCCACTCACCCATTATATCGAGTACTGGAACAAAGGTTTTCCCTTCGGGTGTTAGTGAATATTCTACTTTGGGTGGAACTTCTTTATATACTTCTCTGTGAACCATTTTGTCTTCTTCTAATTCCCTCAGTTGTCGTGTTAATATTCCTTTTGATATTCCGGGTAGCAACCTTTGAAGTTCACTAAATCTTCTTGTCTGCTTACTTAGATGCCATAAGATAATAATTTTCCATCTTCCTGCAGTTAAATTTTGTGTGTACGTCACTGGACATACTTCTTCTTGTCCTTCTGGAGGAGTTTCCCCTTGATATTTGTAGCGTGCCATAGTAAATTCCCTCTTATTCATCATGGTACTATTTTTGTGACTATGTCATAAAAAAGTTCCTACTTTTATTGTTGTGACTATGGGTATATTATATACCTGTACTTGATATTTCAACAAGGAAAACCTTTATATCAACGAGATGAAGGGTGGGATGTCAAAGGTAATTTTTTTTTCATTGGGGTTATTAAAGTGTGTTGATAAATACACAATAAGAAAATATTGAGGTTAATAGTGGTGGCGGAAATTATAACTTAGCAAATCCCACCATTTTAACAATAATGAATACGAAATAATTTAATTGGAGGAATCACAATGAAAATGTTAGTAACAGGAGCAACGGGAAAATTAGGATCGGAAGTCGTAGAAACTTTATTGAAAACTGTACCAGCGAGTCAACTGGTTGTCAGTGTTCGCAATCCAGAGAAAGCAGATGGATTAAGAGCTCGTGGAGTAGAAGTTCGCCAAGGAGATTTTGATCATCCAGAAACATTGGATTCTGCTTTTGCAGGTATCGATCGTTTATTAATTATTTCTGCGGATGGAGACAATGAAACAAGAATTCGTCAGCATACGAATGCTGTAGCTGCTGCTGAGCGTGCAAACGTTAAATTCATTGCGTATACAAGTTTAGGAAATGCAAGTGAGAGTGCACTTTTCCTTGCCCCACCACATCGTGCTACTGAAGAAGCCATCTTGAAAACAGGTATTCCTTACTCATTTTTACGGAACAACTGGTACTTGGAGAATGAAATTCCAACTATTCAAGGTGTACTTGCAGGAGCTCCATGGGTGACATCTGCAGGGAATGGCAAAGTAGGTTGGGCACTTCATAAAGAATATGCTGAGGCAGCTGCAGCGGTATTATCTGGTGATGGACATGAAAATACGATTTACGAGCTATCTGGTAAGTTATTGACTCAGGAAGAATTGGTATCTGCTCTGGGCACTGTATTAGGTAAAGAAGTATCTGTGCAACAAGTAAATGACGATACTTATGCTGAAATTATGAAAGGTGCTGGCTTGCCAGATTTCCTAATTCCAATGCTTGTTGACATCCAAAAAGGCATTCGGGATAGAGCTTTGGAAATTGAGAGCAATGATTTCGAAAAACTACTTGGTCGTCCTACTACACCAATAAACGAGGCTTTGAGCCAAATTGTTAGTCAAATCTCCGAAAAATAGAATTAAGCTTAAGCAAATCTATGAGATTAACCGCAAATTGTGAACACTTGAAAAAACCCCTATTTGGGGTTTTTTGTGTTTATCAAGGATATTATGTAGATTGACTATAATTAGGGTTTCAAATAAATGGAGAACGCATTATAGTAGATGAAAACAGTTTGCTTAATTATTCACTGACAAGCCTTTTAAATCCTAATAACTGCGAAACAAACAGTCTTAAAATAGGGGTGATTTTTGATTGGAAAAGCTAAAACAAGTAATCAAAAAATTTGGTTTGAATGTGCTCTCAATTGAGGATGTTCCAGAATCTTTTAGTTCATCAGTTTATAAAATCAAGTTAATGGATAATCGGACGGTCTTTATAAAAATTCCTTATACGAAGGTAAAGCTTGAACGTGAGTATGCAGTACTGGAACGATTGCAACATGAATTACCTGTACCTCAAGTGTTGAATTATTGGGAAGGTAATGAAGATGTAACAGGAGCATTCATGCTTTCCGCAATTAATGGGTTGCCGATTGCAGGGAAGGTAGACGTTGATTTAGCCTACGATATTGGAATACATCATGCAAATTTTCATTCCATTCAGCCAAGTGAACAGGATTTTAACAGTCCCATTTCCAATGAATTTGAACAATGGACTAAATTTATTAAAAAGCAATTTTATTCATTCGCAGAAGATGTAAAGGAAGTAATTGATTCGCGTTTATATGAGCAGTCTTTACAATATTTTGTTCAAAATCAGAAATTTCTTCCAGCACCAGACGGACCTAGATTTATACATATGGATTTTCGACCAGGCAATATTTTAGTTAATGAAAATAAAGTGGTGGGCATAATCGATTTTGAAAGTGTTCGCATTGGTTCAACCGAAATTGATTTCACAAAAATCAATCGTGATATTTTTGTGAAATACCCTGGAACAATGGAAGCATTTCAAAGGGGTTATGAGTCCATTCGTCCGCTAATTGATTTACAAACAGTTTTGCCATTTTATCGTTTTATAGATGCGTTTAATTCAATAGGTTGGTGTAAAAGAAGAGGAAGCGAAAAGAATGAGTCTTTTTTACAAGAGAATAAAGCGTATTTAATCGATTTTTTGAGAGGATAGGATAGTAATAATAAAATCTTTCTCTGCATTGGTTACATAAATAAAAAGCCGACACGTTAATAATCCGTGTCAACTTTTTAATTTTTCTATTTTAATTCAATCGTAATTGAGTCCATTTCTTTTTTTTCCATCCCTATCCCTGAACCTAAAGAGAAGTAGGCAATTGGAGTAAGAGTGAGTGATTTCGCTTTTGGATCAATAGATTTAATCGTGTCACTCAATTTGAATGTTACACCTTTATCATGACTTGTACCTCCATTTGAATCAACGATATACGTATTTCCAAGATCATCTTGAATGGTTTCAAATTGAACGGAGACAAATGGCCATTGTTTCAATATCTCTTCTTTTACAACGGATTCGTAGTTAATAACAGTTGAAAGGTCATTTTTTTCTAAAGACTCGACTAATACCGTGACGCCATGATTTGTGATAGATTGATTAACTAGTTGTATATCATTATCAAGTTTTGAAAGAGTAAAGTTAAATTCCCAGTCCCCAGTCACTTCATTGGTAGTCGAATGGCCAAATGATTTTGGTTGCCAACTTACTTCTAATTCATCTGGAATATTCTTTTCAAAATGTGGGGTTATTTTTTCGACTCCTACATACTTGGTATCACTTATTTTTTGAATAGTTCCATGACTACCTATTCCACTTGCTCCTTTAACATCAAAAGGGTCAGACATACGAGGGCTAGGGCCTAAATCGACGTCTGTTTCAATTGCATATGAAACTGTTAATGAAGTTCCATCAAATACCGCATTTTCAATCATCACGGATGTCCCATTGCTCGTTTGCGTTTGCCCGATTTCAGTTGCAAACACACTATAATTTTCATATATAGTGTCTTCATTATCAAAATAGCCGACAATATTTTGCATGAACGGAATTTGAGCAGCGAAAGTAGGGAATGTAAAACTAGTTGCAGTTACGGCACTTACAACAATAATTGCAGCAACCGTTAGATGACGTAGGTTCATATGGTTCTTCTTTTTATGACTTCGAGCCAGGATGTTCTGTTTCATTTCAAACTTTTTAGAATCAGAGAGATTCATAGGTTCTATATTTTCTACATCCATACTTAGCCAATCTTTAAAGTTGTTTGTCATATCCATCGCTCCTTTAATCGAATCGTCGTTGCTAACTTTTTCTTTCCACGATACAGACGGTTTTCAACTGCTGCTTTTGACAAATTAAGTGCTTCCGCGATTTCATTAGTAGATAGTTGTAAATAATATTTCATCATGAAGATATCGCGATCAATGCTTTCTAATTTGCTTATAGCAAGCAGTAGTTCTTTATTTTCCTCTTTTTTCACGAGCTGCTCCTGCAAGTCATCGCCTTTGGCTTTTTGGTCAAGCAAATCTACGCCTTGTTCTCTTGTTTGTTGCTTTTTAAGCTTCCTAAAAAGATCAATTGCCTTGTATTTCGTCATCATCCCAACCCACTTTTTAAAGTCTTCTGGTTCTCCTTTGAATTGACGAGAATTTTGCCATACAGCCAAAAAAACCTCATTTACACAGTCATCGACTGCATCCTTACTAATTCCTGAAAGCACTTTATAAGCAATGGCATTTACTAGAGAGGAATAATGTTCTATGACATATTCGAGTGCATCTTCTTTTTGTTTTTGCAATCGAGTAACGAAATTTTTAGAATTACATCGCATATTTTGAACTCCTTTTTTATTCGAAAAAGCTTTTTCATTAACTATATCGAAATCTCCTGACGAAAACTCTCAATTATTTTCAGTCACTAAATTAAATACGCATAATTAAAAAAGGAATCCATTTTAATTGATGTCTCTAAAATGGATTCCTTTTTTTATTTGTTGGAGTTTCGATGAGATGATAAGAGTGTTACCAGCTGCATTAAATCATGGAGATTTACATTCTGGAAATGCATTTGTCGATAGTGTAACTTATCACTTTTTGAATGGGGCGATGCTTCCATTACTCATCCTTTTTTAAGTGTTCGGGTATTTTGAACTCACTATTTGTATTGCTTGAAGAAAAAACAGATGAAAATTGCTTGAAGAAATTTCGGAATTATTTCACCATGGCAAATTGGCAA
>JBEVEQ010000235.1:0-8803 GCA_040512715.1 Paenisporosarcina sp.
GAGTTCCCTGAACTTGCACGAATTGCTACGGATATGGGTGCTAATATTATCTTTGCACCATTCTGTACGGAAGATCGACAAGGTTACCTACGTGTGAAATACTGTGCACAAGCTCGTGCTGTTGAAAATCAAATTTATACGGTCATCTCAGGAACAGTGGGCAACTTACCACAAACGGAAAATATGGATATTCAATATGCACAATCGGGTATTTATGCACCATCTGATTTTGAATTTGCACGTGATGGAATTGTCGGAGAAACGAACCCTAACTTAGAAATGGTGTTAATCGGAGACGTCGATTTAGAGATTTTACGTCGCCAACGTCAAGATGGTACAGTTAAGCAGTTAAAAGATCGCCGTCATGACGTCTACCGAGTTGAATATAAAAAAGGCTAAAGACAAATAGTAAATCTTGAAGGAACCTAGTTGTAAACCACATATAGCCTTCCATCCCCTCATGAGATGGAAGGTCTTTCTTTTAATTTGAAATCAAAATGGAGGCATACATATGAGTTATAGTCAAACATTTCAAAAATGGCTTACCAATGTAACACTCGAAGAAGAATTGAAAGATCATCTTCAACAGATGCAAACCGACGAAAAAAAAAGGGAGGATGCATTTTATAAAAACCTTGAATTTGGTACTGGAGGCATGCGTGGAGAGATTGGTGCTGGAACGAACCGCATGAACACTTACACTGTGCGTAAAGCTTCTCAAGGGATTGCCAATTTTATCATTGCAGCAGGCAACGAAGCAATGAAACGTGGGGTTGTTATCGCATACGATAGTAGAAGGAAATCACCGGAGTTTGCAAGTGAAGCAGCTGCTACTTTTGCAAAAAATGGGATTCAAGCGTATGTATATGAATCACCACGGACGACACCTCAGCTGTCTTTTAGTGTCCGTGAATTGAATGCATTTATGGGAGTAGTTATTACGGCAAGTCACAATCCTCCCGAATACAATGGTTACAAGGTGTACGGAGAAGACGGTGCGCAGTTGAATCTAGAAGATGCAGAACGTGTCATTTCATTTGTGAATGAAATCGGTGATGAATTAGCCATTGAAAAGGGGGACTTTAGCTCTTTGCATAAAGAAGGCGCAATACGATATGTAGGTGCTCAACTTGATCAATTGTACGGAGAAGCAGTTAAATCTGTTCAGCTTCAATCAAAACTGACAATGAAACAAAATATAAGCGTTGTATTTTCTCCACTGCACGGTGCTTCAGGTGAAACGGTTCAAACAATTATGACCGAAGCGGGTTATACGCAGTTTGATTATGTAACTGAGCAAATGAAACCTGACGGGGAGTTTCCCACTCTTCAGTCACCAAACCCTGAAGAAGCAAGCTCTTTCGAATTAGCCAAGAAAAAAGGAAAGCAAACTAACGCTGAGATATTAATTACGGTTGACCCTGATGGAGATCGCGTAGGTATAGCTGTTAAAAAGGAAGAGGATTACATCTTATTAACGGGTAATCAAACAGGTGCCATATTAATTGAGTATTTATTAACACAAATAAAAGAAAAAGGTGAAATGCCAGCCAATGGTCGCGTCTTTAAAACCATTGTGACATCTGACTTAGGACGAGTAATCGCTGAATATCACGGGGCTTCAACAGAAGATGTTTTAACAGGTTTTAAATTCATTGGTGAAAAAATAAAACAGTACGAAGAAACGAAGGAATTTCAATTCTTATTTGGCTACGAAGAAAGCTATGGTTATTTAATTAAGCCATTTGCGAGAGACAAAGATGCGATTCAATCCGTCATGGCGATTACAGAAGCTGCTGCTTATTATAAGAGCCAAGGGAAGTCTTTACTTGAGGTATTACATGATTTATACGAACGTCATGGCTATTACTTAGAGGGTCTCGTATCTGTTACTAAAAAAGGAGCAGATGGCGCACGGGCTATTCAACGCTTATTAGCGAGCCTGCGTGAAAATCCACTTCAAGAAATAGCAGGCATGTCAATCACTTCAGAAGAAGACTATTCAACACAAACGAGATCTTTTAGAGACGGTAGAGAAAAAGAAAAGTTATTTTTACCAAAATCTAATGTGATTAAATATTTCCTTGAAGACGGGTCGTGGGTCTGTGTTAGACCAAGTGGAACTGAACCAAAAATTAAATACTATATTGGTGTGACGAGTCTGACTGAGTTAGATAGTAAGGCCAAGTTAAACCGATTGTCACAAAACTTTACTAACGAAATGAATACACGATTTTAACTCAAATTAAACCCTTTTAGTGTAAAAAGCTAATAGGGTTTTCTTCATTTTTAATGGCTATGTGCACAACAGCTGCGCTTTCAGTGGGCGAGCGTCGAGTCTCCTCAGTCCAACAGGATGTTGGTCATGAAGGTGTTGCCATCTTAGCCTTCGTTCCTTAACTCTACTGCGGGGTCTCGACTGTCTCGCTTTCCCACAGGAATTGAGTCTTTTCTTTGCTAGCTTCGAATTATGAAAGAACGCGGCATCGCTACGCTAGCTTCGAAACATGAAAGTGAGTTGTAACGAAATCAACAATATCGTTTAACAGAGCTTTTTTAATAAAGCTTTTCAGTCAAAAGTAGTAGCTGGAGGTCCTGCAAATGCACGAAAACTAATGGTATGATATTTCGTATACTAGAGAGAAGAAAATGGAGGCCGAAAGTATGCTAGCAAATGAACACTCGAATATTGGGCTATTAAAGGAAATAGCTGAATTGCTCAATGAAGAGACTGAAATGACAACTATGCTGCAGGGAGCTCTCCGAAAATTTTTAGCCGGAACTCAATTTCAAACTGGATGGATTTTTTTTATTGATAGCAAAGGTAAGCATCAATTAATTGCTCATGAACATTTACCGCAAGCACTTGAATATAAACAGTGTCATCATTTGCAAAAAGGTGGTTGCTGGTGTGTTTCAAAATATCGTAATGGCGAATTGAAAAAAGCGACCAATATGATTGAATGCCAGCGAATTGAAAATTCGATAAATGCTGAAGTCGGAGATCATGGAGGGATAACGCACCATGCTACTGTACCTCTTCAATCTGGTCCAGAACGGTTTGGTCTGTTAAATGTTGCTTCACCAAATACTCTTGCTTTTAGCGAAGCTGAACTTGCGTTGTTAGAATCGGTTGCCTTCCAAATGGGGTCAGCGATCAAACGAATTGTCTTAACCAAACAAGAACAGGAAATGGCACTTGTCCAAGAGCGAAATCGCTTAGCAAGGGATTTACATGATTCTGTTAATCAACTGCTTTTCTCAGTCACATTGACAGCAAGAGGCGGAAGTATAATGGCTGAGAATGATGAAGTGAGACAAACATTTCAAGAAATTCAACTTCTTACTCAAGAAGCATTAACTGAAATGCGAGCCCTTATTTGGCAATTGCGTCCGAAAGGTCTTGAAACGGGTTTATTAGACGGAATTAAAGGTTACGCAGAAATGCTAGGTTTATCTTTAAAGGTTCATGTCACAGGTGTCATTCAATTACCTTCAAGAATAGAAGAAACACTCTTCCGTATTGCTCAAGAAGGATTAAATAATATTCGTAAACATTCAGGAGTCCAAGAAGCTGAGCTATTCATTACGATAACGCAAACGGATGTATTGCTTGTCTTAAAAGATGAGGGGCGTGGATTCGTGTTGGACTCATCTATTCAAATTCCGTCTATTGGATTACAAAGCATGAAAGACCGAGCACAGGCAGCAGGTGGATCTGTTGATTGGACAAGTCAAATTGAAATAGGAACGGAATTATTAATCCGAATTCCTTATTAAGGAGGATTCTTCATGATTAAAGTGTTGATTGCGGATGATCACCATGTTGTTCGTCGTGGGTTACTGTTTTTTCTGAAAACTCAAAAAGATATACAGGTGGTAGGAGAAGCAACGAATGGAAAAGAAGCGGTTGACTTGACAGCCATTCTGAGACCCGATATCGTGTTAATGGATTTAGTTATGCCTGAAATGGATGGAATTCAGGCAACTAAACGTATTAAAAAACAATTTCCTGAAATACAAGTGCTTATGTTAACGAGTTTCTCTGATCGAGACCACGTTATTCCAGCAATTGAAGCGGGAGCAGCTGGTTATCAATTAAAAGATATCGAACCAGATGATCTAGTGGAATCCATTCGCACGCTAATGCGTGGTGAAAACACGCTTCATCCTCATGCGACTTCTCAACTTATGAAGGAACGGGAACCGCAAGAAGATCTTCCTCATAAGTTATATCCATTAACTCCTCGAGAGCAGGATGTTTTGTCAGAGCTTACAAAAGGGAAAAGCAATAGAGAGATTGCGTCTTCTTTATTTGTTACAGAAAAAACGGTCAAAACACATATTTCAAATATTTTTTCGAAACTACATGTACAAGACAGAACCCAAGCTGCCCTTTATGCAGTAAAACACGGGTTAACCGAACCTAGTGGTTTATAAAGGAGAGAATAAAATCTATGAATATATTAGTAATCAGCGGTGGTCCTCGTAAGCATGGACGCTCTGCTATTGTAGCAAGATTTATTGAAAGAACGTACGGATTTCACACGTTGGATTTAAGTGTTATGGAAATGCCGATGTATAGCGGAGATGAGGAGCAGGCGACCAATCCAGTTATAAAATCGTTGAGAAAATCTGTTTTAGAGGCAGACGCGGTTTTGTTAATCTCACCTGAATATCATAGTGCAATGAGTGGAGCATTAAAAAATACCCTCGATTTCTTAGGAAGTACACAGTTTTTACACAAACCTGTTGGTTTAATGGCGATTGCAGGTGGAGGTAAAGGCGGCATAAATTGTTTGAATAATATGCGTACAGTTATGCGAGGGGTATATGCTAATGCGATTCCTCGTCAGTTGGTTCTTGACCCAAGTACATTCGATTATGATCGTGATGGACTAGTAAAAGAAGCAACAGAACAAGTAAATGGGCTAATAGAAGAGCTCAAAATGTATGCCCGTATTGGGAACGAAATCAAATCACTTCAATAAGAAAAAAGCTGTTCAGCATCGGTTAAGATGTATGAACAGCTTTTTGAATTTGGGTTGCCGATTGAAAATTATCATCTTTTCTTAACTGGTCGTTTACGAGAATCTTTAGTGATTTGCTTCCATTTATTTCGTTCTGCTTTTTGAGCAGTTAAGTCGGCTTTACGTTCCATGAACGCTAATTCTTTTTTCAGCTTTTCATAGCTTCCGTATCGTTCTCGTGACAATGAGCCATTGTTCAAAGCTTCTTCAATTGCGCAACCAGGTTGACCGTTGTGTTGACAATCATTGAATCGGCAAGATTCAGCTATCTGCTCTACATCTTTAAAACTTGTCTCTAAACTTTCGCTATTGTCCCACAACTGGAATTCACGCATTCCCGGTGTATCAATGAGCAAACCACCACCTGGCATACGGAATAACTCACGATGCGTTGTTGTATGGCGCCCTTTGTCATCATCCTCGCGAATGTTTTGCACACTCATAACATCTTCTCCGCACAAAGCATTAGTTAACGAAGATTTCCCTACACCAGAGGAACCGAGCAAGGCAGCTGTTTTTCCGTCTTTTAATAAATCTTGAAGTTCAGAAATGCCTTCACCTGTGACATTGCTGACAACGTAAATTGGAACACCAAATGCAACAGAGTCTGCCTGTTCAACATACGATTGAGGATCACTGCAAACATCTTTTTTCGTTAATACGATGACAGGATTTGCACCTGAATCCCAAGCAGCAATCATGTATCGTTCAAGTCTACGTAAATTAAAATCTAAGTTTAGCGACATTACGAGTAAAACATAATCTACATTTACCGCGACAATTTGTTCAACCGTCGTATCGCCAGCCACTTTTCTTGAGAATAAAGAATTTCTCGGTAAAATACTGTGAATAATGCCTTTTTCTTCACCTGGCATTTGTTCGATTCCAACCCAATCTCCCACAGCAGGGAAGTCACGTCGTTGTTGTGCGTTATGCTTAAAGTTACCTGATAGCGTTGCTAACCATTCACCTTGATCGGTAATCACTCGATACATATGTTTGTGTTCGAGTAATACGCGACCTGCAAGCATTTTCCCACGTTTATCATTTAAGATTTGATCATTCCATTTTGTTTCCCAGCTATCGTTCCAACCATATTGTTTAATTGTTTTCAATGTTGTTTCCTCCAATTTTGTGTATATAAAAAAACCGTGTCTGCGAAAAGGCAGCCACGGTTTAATACACATCACTAGAAGACGTATCGCTTTTAGAAAGCACACGTGTGATGAGATACCTGGAACATGCCGATTCGCTTGTTTACATTCGATAATAAAGTTCCCATAATACCTCACCTGCTTTCATTTAATAAATAAACCATACCAAAAGTATATTCAATAAGTCAATACTTTATATAAGTAATTTGTCCCTCTTATTAAATCCTATGTTAAATATTGCTATTGATATTTCGCCAAACAGCTGCACTTTCCTAGGGAGGATGTCGAGCCTCCTCAGGCCAACAGGATGTTGGTCATGAAGCGTTGCGCTTGCGAGGTGGCGTTCTTAGCCTTCGTTCCTTAACGATTCTGAGGGGTCTCGGCTGTCACGCTATCCCTCCGGAGTCTTCGCTGTTTTGCTCCATATCTTTAAATAGTAAAAAACAGAAACAAAATATAACAAAGCCTTAAATTAAGAAGGTTTACATGTCCGAGTTTTCAACTACAAGATTCGCTGGTTCAATATGAACAAGCACCATACAAAACGGCTTTACTTTATGGATTTTGTGTTCAATTTGTTCCGTTATGCGATGACTTTCTACGACATTTAGTGTTGGATCTACTGTTACTGTTAAATCCACAAACATTAAATTCCCATGCATTCGCCCTTTAAAATCTTCGATATTAATCACACCTTGCACTTTTCGAACAAGTACAGAGAGTGTTTCTACTTCTTCTTCGTTAAATCCGTCAGTTAAAGTATGTACTGCTTCATTAAAAATATCATAAGCCGTTTTTATGATTAATAAACCGACAAGTACTGCTGTAATGGAATCGATAATAGGATAGCCAAATATAGCAGCTAAAATTCCGACTGTTGTTCCAACGCTGACTAATGCATCAGATCGATTATCAAAGGCAGCGGCTTTAACTGCTGAACTATTGATGCGATTGGCTAACTGTAAATTGTATCGATAGACAACATACATAATAATGGCACTCCCACTGGCTACACCTGCTGTCAATAAAGAGGGTGTTTGATGTACAGGATGAAGCAAATTTCCTCCTGCATTAACCAGTACTTGTAACCCAACTGCTGCCATAATAAACGAAGCCACAAGGGATGCAATTGTTTCTGCACGTAAATGTCCGTAGTGGTGATTATGATCAGGTGGTTTTTGTGAAATGCGTAAGCCGATTAAAACCGCGATGGAAGCTGCAATATCTGTTGAATTATTTAATCCGTCGGCTTTTAACGCTTCAGAAGTTCCAATAAAGCCAATGGTTAATTTCATAGCACTTAAGAATAAATAGGTAAGGATACTGATAATTGCGCCTTTTTCCCCTTCTCTTAATTGTGTATAGATCTCCATTTTGTTTCCCACCTCCAAAACATGTTGACATAACAAAACGACTCTCATTGTGAGAGTCGTTTTTCAATCGTCCTTTTTTATTGGACTTCTACTTTTGGTAGTGAATCTTCGGTTATACGAGCGACTTCTAAGTAAAGTATGTGATGACCTTCCATATCTTTAACCGTAAATTCATAGCCTTGCTCAATTATTTTTTCGCCTTTTATTGCTTCAAAACGTTTCGTCATAAACCAACCACCAATGGTATCGATATCTTCTTCGTCTATGTCAATGCCCAAAATATCATTCACATTATCTATTAAGATTTTTGCATCTAAAATAAAATGATTTTCGCCTAATTTTTGTACTTCTGGTAACTCATCGTTGTCAAATTCATCACGAATATCACCAACGATTTCTTCTAGTATATCCTCAATTGTAACAAGACCTGAAGTGCCACCGTATTCATCCATTAAAACAGCCATATGAATTCGCTCACGTTGGATTTTTAATAACAAATCGCCAATCGGAATCGTTTCAATGACACGAATAATAGGTTGCATATAATCGATTACTGGTCGATTAATATTATTAGTATCTTTAATATAAGAAGTTAATAAGTTCTTCATGTTAACTAAACCAATAACATGATCTTTATCGCCATCCGTTACTGGATAACGCGTATATTGCTCAACGTTCACTTGGTCAAAGACCTCCCGAAGCGTCGTATCTTTATCAATGGTGCTCATCTCTGTACGTGGAGCCATTATTTCTTTGGCAATCCGATCGTCAAACTCAAAAATTTTATTTACATATTTGTACTCTGCTTGATTGATTTCACCACTTTTTAAGCTATCTGAAAGTATCATACGAAGTTCTTCTTCCGTATGGGCTAGTTCAGATTCAGAAACCGGTTTTAATCCAAAAAAACCAGTTAAAGTGCGAGCAGAACCATTTAAGAATTTTATAACTGGATACATGATGCGATAAAACAAAATTAATGGTTTTGCTGTAAATAACGCAACTTGTTCCGCTTTTTGAATAGCTAACGTTTTCGGTGCTAATTCACCGACAACTACGTGCAAGAATGTAACTGTTGAGAATGCAATGCCGTATGAAAAAAAGTTAGACATACTATCGCTAAGAGCAAAACGTTCAAATAATGGATGTAAAATACGTTCAACTGTCGGTTCACCGAGTAAACCAAGGCCAAGTGCAGTCATGGTAATACCAAGCTGGCAGGCAGACAAATATTCATCTAAATTTG
>JBEVEQ010000242.1:0-3337 GCA_040512715.1 Paenisporosarcina sp.
ACTAATGGCATTAACGCCGATTTAGTTGTCGTGGTGGTGAAGACCGATACAAAAATAGAACCAAGACATCGTGGGATCAGTTTGTTGGTCATTGAAGAAGGAATGCCTGGATTCACTCGTGGACGTAAGTTAAATAAAGTCGGTATGCATGCACAGGATACGGCTGAGCTCTATTTTGAAGATTGTCGAGTACCTGTTGAAAATTTACTCGGTGAAGAAGGTCAAGGGTTCACGTATTTAATGGAAAAACTACAACAAGAACGTTTAATGGTTGCGATATCAGCGCAAACCGCTTCTGAAGATATGGTAGAAATGACGCTCAACTATGTAAAATCAAGAAAAGCTTTCGGAAAAACAATTGGTTCATTTCAAAACACACAATTTAAGTTGGTCGAAATGGCGACTGAAGTGGAACTTGGACATTCGTTCCTTGAGTCGTTAATCGAAGACCATATGTCAGGAAAAGATATCGTTTCGAAAGTATCTATGGCTAAATATTGGTTAACCGAGACCGCGAAAAAAATTTCAGGTGAGTGCCTACAGCTTCATGGTGGTTACGGCTATATGGAAGAATATAAAATCGCAAGACGTTTTCGTGATATTCCAGTTGCCTCGATTTATGCAGGCAGCAATGAAATCATGAAAGTTATTGTCGCGAAAAAAATGGGATTGTGAAAATTATGTCGCTTCTAAATGGAGCGGCTATTTTCAATCATCTATAAACACCTCAGTTTCATGCATTCGTTGAAAAATTGAGCATATACGAGTTGTTTCTCGACAAGTTAACTTAAGGATGAGATGGCTTTGATTGATAAATCTCTAATTTGATTGATAAACCCCCAGATTGATTGATAAATCTTCTAATAAATAATTTCTGCGTCTTTTATTCTCACTATAATAACTTGGCAGTGAGACAACACATGATTTTGAACGATAAATCCGCTAGACTGACCGATACCTCATTAGATTGACCAATAAAGTTTCTCACCAAGCCGTTTTCACAATGTATCGCCATGAGCTTAACCGCATATCATGGTATACTTTCCAATAATGCAGAGGAGGTACGACCATGCCGACGATGATGACAGGAAGTTTAACGAAAGACTTAGCAATTACGGCCTATAGTGATGGATTTGCCTTGGTCAAAGAGGTTCGAATGATTCCTCCTTTGAGTGATGATCAGTTGGTCTATTATTTAGATGTTCCAGAGCGAATTGAAACAGATTCCCTGCAAGTAAAAGGACTTTTAGTAGCCGAACTCAATTATGAATATGATTTAGTAGATAAGGTTAAGTTGTTAGAAAAATATATTGGCAAAGAAATTAAATTAGTAAACAAAAGAACAGGAGAAGAAAAATCCTATTTGCTTATAAGCGCTCAAAATGGATTGATTCTGGAGGATCTCAAAACGCATGAAATCATTATTGATGCAGAAGGAGAATTACGATTACCAGAACTGCCGGAAGGACTAATCTTAAAACCAACACTTGTTTGGCGAATACGAGAAAAGACAGCTGAAGATACAACAGTTACTTATTTAACAGGTGGAATTAGCTGGAATGTCGATTATATTGCTCAAATACGAGAATATGATTTTGATTTGACAGCTTGGGTCACTTTAACCAATAATTCGGGTTTGACTTATACGGATGCCACACTAAAACTAATGGCTGGAACGGTCCATCGTGCTCCAAAATACCATCAAAATCAAATTCGAGCTACTCTCGCAGACCAAGTCGAGATGAAATCAGCACAACAGGAATTCGCGGATTTTCACTTGTATACCCTTCCTGAAAAAGTAACAGTGAAGGATCGACAACAAAAACAAATAGAGTTATTTACAGCCCCACAAATAAAATCTAACACCGTTTATGAAGTGAATTCATATCAATTACATCCAACTATTTACTTTACGTTTTTGAATACAAAAGCAAATGGTTTAGGTATACCACTACCTCAAGGTCTATTCAAAATGTATAAAGAAAATCCGATAGACGGATCTTCTGAATTTGTTGGAGAAGATATCCTTCCACATACAGCAGTCAATGAATTGGTGAAGATTCAATCCGGTGAGGCTTTTGATATTACGGTAGAAAGTGATATTGTGGATGAATATAAAAATGGTATTTATATATTTGAAGAAGTCGAATATTTGGTGCGAAATCAAAAAGATGAAGCGATTGTATTATTGATTAATCACAGTCCAAGTTACGGAATTTTTGAAGTGACGAAATCAACACATGAATGGAAACGCAAAGATGGCAACATTCAATTAACGGTACCAGTTGAAGCGAAATCAGAAGTGAAAGTGGCATTTACGATTCGATATGATCGATCACGTGATGTGAAGGTGCAATAATTTTATGAAAAGAATCAGCATTGGTACATTATTCGTAGTTATATATGGACTTCTCGTATTTTGGTTTGGCTGGGCTACATTTAATTGGCTGCAAACATGGGGCATATCCATCCATCCGCTCCTATTTGCAGTCTCTTGGTTTGTGATTTCATTCGGCTATATAATTGGCCGAATTAGCCACTCACTCAAACTTTTCACCATCCTAGGCTCCTATTGGTTTATCATCTTGCAATACGGACTGATTATTATTCCGATTGCCACGATAATTTATATATTTAGTCCAACTGAAAAGACATTATTTATAGTTGGAAATGTAGTGACAGTCATTTTCTTAGCGATTTTCATTGCGGGTTCATTTTATGCTTTTTCTCCAGTTATTCGTCACAAAACGATTCAACTGACGAAGTCTGCAGGTGAATTAAATGAATTGAAGCTAATTATGGCTTCGGATTTTCATTTAGGTTTATTGTCCAATAAAAAACATCTACAGCGTTTTGTGAACTTGGCGAATAAAGAGCAACCAGATCTAATTCTTTTAGCTGGAGATTTAGTGGATGATGATCCCATTTGGTTTGTAAAAGATGGCATGTCCGCTGTGATGAGACAGTTGAAATCTACATATGGTATTTATGGGGTACTAGGAAACCATGAGTACTATGGTCGTAAAATTCCTTTATTGGTTCAAGAAATGAAAGCAGCAGGCGTGAAGATGTTAATTGATGAAACCATTTGTGTTGAACAAGCGTTCTATGTAACTGGAAGAGAAGATGTAACGAATCGAAATCGAAAATCTCTGGTTGATTTATCTCCAATGCAAAAGGAATTGCCGTGGTTTGTTATGGATCATACACCGATGAATTTGAAAATCCCTTCAGAATTAGGTGTAGATGTACATGTCTCGGGTCATACTCATTTAGGACAAATGTGGCCAAATCATTTATTCACTCGTCGTTTGTTTGAATTGGATTATGGGTATAT
>JBEVEQ010000253.1:0-4681 GCA_040512715.1 Paenisporosarcina sp.
CAACTATTGAGAATTTCATAATTCTCAAAAAATAATTTAAAAACACGCAATGTTTAAGATCTGGACTTCGTTATTCCAGTGTCTTTCATTTTTTCAATAACTAAAATTAGTAAGCTTATGTATGTAGTAAAAAGAGATGGCCACAGAGAGCCCGTAATGTTTGATAAGATTACAGAAAGAATCAAAAAATTGTGTTACGGCTTAAATGAGCTTGTAGATCCTGTTAAGGTAGCCATGAGAGTTATCGAGGGATTGTATGATGGGGTTTCTACTTCTGAACTGGATAATCTTGCGGCAGAAACGGCGGCTTCTATGACTATTGCGCATCCAGATTATGCACAATTAGCAGCGCGTGTGGCAATTTCAAACCTACATTCAAATACTAAAAAATCTTTCTCAGAAACGATGAAAGATATGTATCACTACGTAAATCCAAGAAATGGACAAGAAGCACCATTACTTTCAGATGAAGTATTTAAAGTGATTCAGGAGAATGCTGCGTTTTTAGATTCTCATATTATTTATACAAGAGATTTCAATTACGACTACTTTGGTTTCAAAACCTTAGAGCGTTCGTATTTGTTAAAAATCAACGGAAAAATCGTAGAAAGACCACAACATATGTTGATGCGTGTTTCGGTTGGTATTCACTTAGACGATTTACAATCGGTAATTGAAACTTACGATTTAATGTCTAAAAAGTTCTTCACGCATGCAACGCCAACGTTGTTCAATGCCGGAACTCCAAAGCCTCAAATGTCTTCTTGTTTCCTTTTAGCAATGCAGGATGATAGTATTGACGGTATTTATGATACTTTAAAACAAACGGCTAAAATCTCGCAATCAGCAGGAGGAATTGGTCTTTCTATTCATAACGTTCGTGCTACTGGATCTTACATTCGTGGTACAAACGGAACTTCAAACGGAATCGTTCCGATGTTGAGAGTTTTCAACGATACGGCTCGTTACGTAGATCAGGGTGGTGGAAAACGTAAAGGAAGCTTTGCGATTTACATCGAAACATGGCATGCTGATATCTTTGAATTTTTGGATTTGAAGAAAAATACAGGAAAAGAAGAAATGCGTGCGAGAGATTTATTCTTCGCCATGTGGACTTCAGATTTATTCATGAAACGTGTACAGGAAGATGCTAGTTGGACATTAATGTGCCCTAACGAATGTCCTGGATTATACGATGTTTACGGAGAAGAATTCGAAACCATGTATTTGGATTATGAATTTAGAGGAAAAGGTAGAAAAACCATTCGTGCACGTGAATTATGGGAGAAAATCCTTGAATCACAAATCGAAACGGGAACGCCTTATATGTTGTACAAAGATGCAGCAAACCGTAAATCGAACCACAAGAATTTAGGAACTATTCGTTCTTCTAACTTGTGTACAGAGATTATGGAGTACACTTCTAAAGATGAAATTGCAGTTTGTAACTTAGCTTCTATTTCGTTGCCAATGTTTATTGAAAACGGAAAATTCGATCATCAGGCTCTTTACAATGTTACAAAACGTGTAACGCGTAACCTGAACAAAGTAATCGACAGAAACTATTACCCGGTAAAAGAAGCTGAAAACTCTAACATGCGTCACCGTCCGGTTGGATTGGGAGTACAAGGTTTAGCTGATGCTTTTATCATGTTGCGTTTACCGTTTACAAGTGATGAAGCTAAAGTATTAAATCAGGAAATTTTCGAAACTTTATACTTCGCAGCTGTAACCGCTTCTATGGAAATGGCGAAAGAAGAAGGACCATATTCTACATTTGAAGGTTCTCCAATGTCTAAAGGAGAATTCCAATACAACATGTGGGGAATGAAAGATGAAGAATTATCAGGCCGTTGGGACTGGGCTTCATTAAGAAAAGAAGTTGTGGAACACGGAGTTCGTAACTCATTGTTAGTGGCGCCAATGCCAACTGCTTCGACTTCTCAAATTCTTGGAAACAACGAAGCTTTCGAACCGTATACATCAAACATTTACACACGTCGTGTATTGTCTGGAGAATTCATTGTAGTAAACAAACATTTACTTCATGATTTAGTAGAAAGAGGTTTGTGGAATGAGACTCTGAAACAAGAAATCATGCGTCATAACGGATCTGTTCAAAATATTGATGTGATTCCAGCAGATTTAAAAGAACTATACAAAACCGTTTGGGAAATGTCGATGAAAGACATTATCGATATGTCTCGTCAAAGAGGTTATTTCATTGATCAATCTCAATCACTGAACTTGTTCATGCAAGATGCAAACTATTCTAAACTTACGTCAATGCACTTCTACGCTTGGCAGTCTGGTTTAAAAACAGGAATGTATTACTTGAGAACGAAATCAGCTGTTGATGCGATTAAATTCACATTAAACAACGATAAAAAAGAAGAAACAGCACCGGCTTTAGTAGCAGCAGAGACTGAAGAGATCAATATTGAGGAGTATAAAGCGATGTTGCTTAAAGCGCAAGCTGCAGGTCCTGAGGATTGTGAGATGTGTGGGTCTTAATTTCTTTTAGAAGAAAGATAATAGAGTAAAGAGAAAAGATTTATATCTTTAAATAATAGAAAGCAGTTATCGTAATGATAGCTGCTTTTTTTTAAATTATATTAATCCTATGTTATTTAAAATTAAAAAGTATTTTAATGGACTTCGTTTGGTTTTTTTGAGGAAGCTGAATAATGAAACGCTCGTAATGTTAGAAGAATACGTTGATTCTCATGACGAGAAAGGAGTGGGAAATATTCTTCAAAGACTTTATTATGGTGAAGCTAATGAAGATTTTACGGATATTTTGCTTTATCTTCTAGACGAGGAATGGCATTATTTTGAAGAAGATATAATAGAAATTTTAGGGTTAATAAAGGATCCTAAAAGTATTGATAAGCTATATTGTATTGCGATTGATATTCCAGATTATGATGATATGAGGGCATTAGCCAAAAAATGTATAGTAGCTTTAGGAAGGATTAATACAAAGGAATCAATTGATAAATTAATATTGCTTGAAAAATTAGACGATGAGATTATAAAAGACAATGCGAAAGCTGAATTGGACCATTTGATTTATAATAATTAATTTGGAGATGTCTTAACAGCTTCAAAACTTTCTTCAATTAGGGCTAGGGATTTGGGTTACATAATTTTAATCAATCAAATGGATTTACATAAAAACATAATTAAAGAGAAAGAAGAATTCTATAACCTAGCTATTGAATGTTACAACAAAATTGATGAAGAGTATCGGGAAGAATGTTCAATTTCTTCAAAAGCGATTGCTATAGTGGTCGATCATGAGTTTATTGTAACTCCTTGCATTGAAATAAAATTAGAGCTTCGTTCGGTAGTTGAGCAAAATAAAATTGGAAATTACTTTTTATATGTAAATCAAGAAAAAGAGTTTGTCGATGAATTTCTAATTCTTGAATAATGAATGCTATTTATTTGATTCTTTTAATTGCCTCCTTCTTTAACTGAGGCAATTAAAAGGAATTCTTAGCTCCTTAGCAATTCAAAACCCCAGAACCTTTCTCAAACCCAATTGCCTAAATCGCATTTTAAGACTCATTTATTAAATTATCCTACAAAACCAATAGATTTTGTTAAGAAATCCTTTTTTGTTTCATAAAATGCATTTTTTTTTTTGGTGCGCTAAAAATAATTTATAAATTAGCAGAGAATTTAAATAATAACACAAACAAAATGGCATCTAACCGTTTTTATTTTAGCAACTCTTTTTATTTCTTCTTTAGTAGAAGTGAGGATTGTGCTATGGTTATTTGAGAAATATAAAAGACAAATAAAACTAATATACAATCCTGATGAAAATCAGGATTTTTTTTTGAATATATGACAACTAAAATTGCAATACAAGGTATAAAAGGTTCTTTTCATCATCAAGTCGTTAAAGAGTATTTCTCTGAAAATGTGGAAATTGATGAATGTTTGTCTTTTGAAGAATTAATTGACAGCCTTCTTTCAGGAAAATCGGATCAGGCAGTTATGGCGATTGAAAATTCGATTGCAGGTCCAATTATTCCGAATTATGCTTTGATTGACAAGAACAATTTACACATTATTGGAGAGCATTATTTAAGCATTCACCAAAATTTAATGGCTTTGAAAGGTCAGAAAATTGAAGATATAAAAGAAGTTCATTCGCATCCAATGGCGATTTTGCAATGTATGGATTTCTTAAAACAGTATCCAAACATCAAATTGGTTGAAGATAAAGATACAGCCGAAACTGCAAGAAGAATTCAGGAAAAACAATTAACCGGAATCGCTGCAATTGCAAGTAAAACGGCTTCTGAAATGTATGATTTAGAAATCATCGCTCCGGAAATTCAAACGATCAAAAACAATATGACTCGTTTTGTAATCATTAAAAAACAGAATTCATTTTTACCGGAAAGCGAAATCAACAGAGCTTCAATCAAATTTGAATTAGATCACAAAAGAGGAAGTTTAGCAGCAGTTTTAAATGTAATGAGTGACTGCAAACTGAATTTAAAAAAGATTCAGTCGCTTCCAAAAATTTAAACACCATGGAATTATTCGTTTTTCGTAGATGTGACTTTTGAGAAATACGAAGATTTTGCAAAAGCCAAAGCGTTACTAAACATAATGGCAGAATATTTTAAAGTGTTAGGAGAATATAAAAACACTAAACCTT
>JBEVEQ010000287.1:0-11182 GCA_040512715.1 Paenisporosarcina sp.
GGCAAGCCTCCTCGCTCGTGACGCTGCGGGGTCTTGCGGGTCCGTTTTTCCACAGGAGTGTCGCAGATACCTAATCACAGATAACGTTTAACAGAGCCAAAATTATTAGATAGATTAATTATCTAGGGAATACGTGCCCATTCCTGTGGACGAACGTCCAAAAAAATCTTGAAAATAATGTTATTTCAAGGTCTTTATCTACAGTATGAGCCTTGAGCTTTCGCTAAAGGCTTTAAAGAGTGAGCATTATGGTTCTCAAATTCATTAAAAAGAAGAACTATTTTTAATTTGTTTTAAAATGATTTGTGGTTTACCTTGACGCCATTCAATTGTTCCTTCAACGCTAACAATCTCTTGTTCTTTTAAAATAAGGTTTATTTTAGCGTAGTCTGTTGGGAAAATCGTACAGGAAGCTTCACCTGTTTCATCTTGAAGAGTGACAAAGGCCATCGATTCCCCTTTTTTCGTCCGAATTCGACGAATCTCTTCAATCATCCCAAGAACCGAAACTTGTTCACCATTTTTTTTATTTCCCATATCTTGAAGATCGAAAAACGGACGATTTAGCTTCTCTTTCCAGCGTCCTATGGGATGACTCGACATATAAAAACCAAGAGTTTCTCTTTCAAACTGTAATTTCATCATATCAGGCATGGGTTCTTTAACAATGTATTTGGGTTTTCCAAAGGAATTGAAATCTCCTTCAAATAAATCCACTTCCATTTTCGGTCTGACAAGTTCGGCATATTTAACAGCGGCGTCTAATGTTGCGAGTAAAGTCGATCGATCTTGATTAAATTCATCCAATGCACCAGATTTAATTAATGGTTCTAAATGTTTTCGAGAAAAATATTGAGCAGATAAGCTTGAAGCAAGCTCAAAGATGTCTTTCCACAGAGGAATAGACGATTTACGAGCATCCATAATTCGTTTTAAAAACTCATAAGATACTCCTTTAACAGCAGACAAACCAAAACGAATCGCTCCATTTTCCACACGGAATGTAATTCCACTTTTTAAAATAGAAGGCGGTAATAAAGGGATTTTTTTTTGTTTCACTTCTTGAAAAATCTTCATCGTTTTATCACTATTGCCGATTGTACTTGTTAATAATGAAGCATAAAAATGGGCAGGGTATTTTGCTTTTAAATAGGCCATTTGATAAGAAATCATACTATAAGCAACTGCATGACTTTTAGGAAACCCATAATCTGCGAATCGAACGATTAAATCATAAATACTCTCAGCTTCGTGAGGAGAAAAATTCTTAGCAATTGATTTACTGACAAAATGTTGGCGTTGCTCGTCTAACACTTGTCTATTCTTTTTACTGACCGCACGTCTTAAAATATCGGCTTCGCCAAAAGTAAATCCAGCCATTTGAGAAGCAATTTGCATGATTTGTTCTTGATAGACGATAACACCATAGGTATCACTTAAAATCGGCTCTAATTTAGAGTGTTGATAAATCGTCTGTTCCTCGCCATGCTTTCTTCGCTTGTACGTCGTAATATGCTCCATGGGACCGGGACGATAAAGAGCATTTACTGCTACGATATCGTTAAAATGAGAAGGTTTTATATCAACTAGCGCTTGTCTCATTCCATCTGATTCTAATTGGAAAACGCCAATCGTATCACCTGACTGTAACAATTGGAAGGTTTGAGTATCGTCTAAAGGGATTTTCTCGAAATCTAACCATTTTTTTGTATCATACCAAATCATTGATCGGATGCGATCTAAAATGGTTAGATTACGAAGACCTAAGAAATCCATTTTTAACAGTCCACTTTGCTCAACATCTTGCATAGACCATTGAGTCAAATAGATTCCTTCCTGTCCATCCTCGATCGGTAAAAGTTCAACAAGTGGAACTGGTGATAAGACAACCCCTGCGGCATGGGTAGAACCATTTCTCGGCAAACCTTCTAATTCTAATGCGACTTTCTCCCATCTTTTATGTAAAGAATCAGATTCTATCCACTTCTTCAAAATGGGTGAAGAGTCAATTCCCTCTTTTAAAGACAATCCTGTTTTATTTGGCAGTTGTTTTGAAATCATTTCTAATACATCACTACTAAAACCAAAGACACGAGCTACGTCACGAGCAGCTGCTTTTGCTGATAAAGTACCGAACGTAATGATTTGTGCCACATGAGCCTGACCATATTTTTGTGCGACATACTGAATCACTTCTTGTCGACGGTTATCCACAAAATCTATATCAATATCTGGCATTGTGATTCGTTCTGGATTTAAAAAACGTTCAAATAATAGACCGAATTTTAAAGGATCTACATGTGTAATGAATAATGAAAATGCAACAAGTGAGCTAGCTGAAGAACCTCGTCCAGGTCCTGTAAGGATTTTTTTCTCTTTTGCATAAGCCATAAAATCCGCCACAATCAAGAAATAATCTGCATACCCCATTTGGTTAATAATTGAAAGTTCCATCCCCAGTCGATCTAAATAATCTTGTGTAACATTCTCCAGTCGCTGAGAAATTCCATTTAAACATTGCGATTTAAGTAATTCTGCGGATGTTAAAGGGGGAGTAACTGGAAATGCGGGCATATGCATTTTATGTAAGGGTATATTCACTAAACAACTATGTAATAGATTTTCTGACGTTTGTAACCATTGCGGTTGATCTGAAAACCATTCGATCCATTCCTGTGCACTTGGCATGTACGAATTCGTATGGAGCGGTTTAATACGTGCAGAATCTTGAAGTTTTACACCATGAGCAATGGCTTGAGCCACTTCATATGAAAATGCATGCTCAGCACGTTCATATTTCACATTATGTGTTGCCATGATTTCGATTTCGTGTTGTTTCGAAGTGGATATAATAAAGTTCTCACGAGACGATACTACACCACCAGGTCTCTCAATTCCGGCAAATAAATCAGTTGAAAAGAGTCTTTTCATTTCGGAAAGGACCTCTTCAATTTGATTTTCTGACCAGTCTTCAGTATCAGGAATAGATAAAATGATGACACAATCTTCTTTGTAAGCCTGTAACCAATTCATAGGAAGCTGTAATAAGCCTTTCACTTCTAATGAACTACTGATTTTTAGTAGGTTCTGATATCCTCTGTTTGTTTTGGCGTACACTTGAATCGGTAATTTAATCGTCTCTGAAAATTCAATGTCACAACTCAAACCAATGACAGGATGTATACCTGCTTTTTTCATAGATTGATAAAATGGGAGCGTCCCATACATTCTTCGATTTGTAATGGCAACCGCTGTGGCTTTTTGTTCAAGTAAGAAAGGAATCAGTGATTCCAGTCGTACGGTACTATTTAATAAGTCTGCAGATGTTTGTACATGTGGATATACTGGATTCACGTGAATTTCTCCTTTCACTTCATTGACATATCACTTTTAGTTTTTCAATCACTTTTTCTGCTTCGTCCCATGAATAGACGGAAGCTCCTGAGGCTAATGGATGTCCACCACCACCAAATTCTTTTGCTAATTCATTAATAATGGGACCTTTAGAACGAAGACGAACTCGAATTTGATCTGATTCTTCTATAAAAATAACCCATGCTCTAATTCCTTTTACATTCCCAAGAGAACCAACTAATAAAGAAGTCTCACTTGATGTCACACCAAATTGTTTTAATGTATCCATTGTTAATTTGACATAAGCCATTCCATTTTCATCTATAACGAATTTCTGATAAATATAGCCTTGCAGATTTAATAAATTTCGATCGACTTCGTACATACCATTAAACAATTCAGTTCGGTCAAAATTATATGAAATTAAATCTCCCGCGATTTCAAATGTCTTTTGACTTGTGCTATGGAACATAAAGCGACCCGTATCTCCAACAATACCTGCAAATAACAATCTCGCAGCTTCATCGGACATGATCCAATCAGCAGTGTTTTTACCTTCTTCATAAAGATCATAGATCATTTCACTTGCAGAACTTGCTTCCGTGTTTACCCATAGTAAATCACCGTATGGATCATCATTTGGATGATGGTCTATTTTCAAAAGGAAAGCCCCGGTCTTATACCTCTGATCGTCTACTCTTTCTGTATTCGCCGTATCTGTCACAATTATGAGAGCATCCTTAAATAAATCATCTGGTACCTGATCAGGAAGAGTTAAAAATGAGAGCGTATCATCGTGCTCTCCAGTCGTATATATTTTCTTATTAGGATAAGTAGATCTTAATATTTCCCTTAAACCAAAAGAAGAACCGTAAGCATCTGGGTCTGGTCGTACATGACGATGAATGATGATTGTTTCATACTTAGATATTGTGTCTATGATTTGACGTTTCATTTTATTTTCCTCCAACTAAAAATTAATACCATTCGCATTTTCTAGGAAATGTCGTTACAATTATGTCAGTTTCACATATTCCAGGAGGTTTACGATGATAAATGCAGTATTTGTCTTCTTTATAGTTATTTCAGCTGTCTTTTATTTCTACATGAAAGTGAAGCAATTCCGTAGTGAGTTGCCTATCGCTAAAAAATGGTATGCAAATCGCGCAATGGTTGCGCTTGGTAGTTTACTTTTCTTCTTTGGATTAAACCAACTTTTCTTATTTGCCACAACCTTAACATATGTAATTTCAGCCATATTTATAGTAATAGGGTTGATTACGATGGTTTATTATTTCAAAGTAACTAAACATTACGGACAATTTGTTGAAGAAGAATATCGTTTGAATAAAAAGTGATGCGTCTTGACGCATCACTTTTTTATTTGGGTTCATTATCTTTCTAGAAGTTGGAACATCATCATCGCTTTTCCAACTAGGAGAGTTGATTGATAAACATCAAATTCCATTTTCACAAATTTCCGACTCATATCTAAAATACGTGGTCTAACAGTTATGACACTATCCATTTGCACTGGTTTTATAAAATAAATGGTCATATTTTCAGCCACACTATCCCCACGTTTTTTTATCTTTAAAACATGATTCCCTACTTCTGCTAAAAGCGTCGTAAATGCTCCGTAAGATATGGCCCCGAATTGGTTTGTCATTTGTGGTGTCACAGTAAATTCAACAGCTAGTTCATCCGCATCAACAACCTTCATTTGACTCTTCACAATATCATCGATTGTTTCACCATGCTGTGGTTGACGCTGAGCAAACTGCAACGCTTTCAGAACATCTTGCCTACTAACGACCCCTTCTAAAATACCCGCTTCGTTTACAACAGGCATTAAATCAATGCCTTCCCAAATCATTCGATGTCCAGCAGTTGCTACACTCGTCTTCATCGTCACTGTTAAGGGATTTTTAGTCATAATTTTTTCTATTGCTTCGTTATGATCAATTCCGATAACGTCTCTAGCAGTGACAATTCCGACCAATTTCTGATTGGCATCAATTACTGGAAAACCACCGTGAGTTGTTAGAGCATTTTGATTGTGATAACTATTCACTTCATCTGACACTCTTAAAAAGTCAGTTTCTTGATAAGGTACATATATATCTTCAATAAATAGAATTTCTTTTTTTATTAATTGGTCATATATAGCACGGTTAATCATGGTTGCAACTGTAAAAGTATCATAGCTCGTAGAAATGATTGGCAATTCAAGCTCATCTGCTGCTTTTTTTAACATGTCTGATGCCTCGAACCCTCCAGTAATCAAAACAGCTGCTCCTGCTTTTAATGCAGTGAAATGTGCTTTCGTTCGATTACCTACAATTAAAAGACTGCCTGCATCTGTGTATCGCATCATGTCCTCAAGTTGCATAGCACCGATTACAAATTTGGTTAAAGTTTTATGTAAACCACTTTTCCCACCTAATACTTGTCCATCTACAATATTGACGACCTCAGCAAATGTTAATCGTTCAATATTTTCTTTCTTTTTCTTTTCAATTCGAATTGTCCCTACTCGTTCGATTGTACTCACATATCGCTGAGATTCAGCTTCTTTAATCGCTCGGTAAGCCGTCCCTTCACTAACTTGAAGTTCTTTCGCTATACGTCGCACAGAAATCTTATCTCCAACTGGTAGTGATTCGATATATTGTAATATTTGTTCATGTTTAGTTACCATGTAATCACCTATTCCCCAAACAATCGTTCTATTGTTAGTGTATCACAAAGGGTTCATTTTTCAGTCATAAAAAATACACGAAAAGTCAAAGACTTTCCGTGCTAAACATTAAATTTCTATTCCTTCTCCGGCTTCCCATATATGAACGATTGCGTTTTTAACGACTTCTTTAAATTCATATGGATCTTGCTTTATTGGTGGAAACGTATTGTAGTGAATGGGAACAACAGCTTTCGGCTTTAATAATTCTACAGCATATGCAGCATCATCTATTCCCATCGTGAAATTATCCCCTATTGGTAGGAATGCTAGATCAATCGGATGACGTTCTCCTATTAGTTCCATATCTCCAAACAGAGCAGTGTCACCAGCATGGTAAATTGTTTTTCCTTCTGATGAGAACAAAATACCCGCTGGCATTCCTGTATAAATAATTTCATTTTTTTCTGTTACATATGATGAACCATGAAATGCTTGCGTGAATTTTACTTTTCCAAATTCGAACTGATAGGCTCCTCCAATGGACATGCCATGTGTTCGGACACCTTGCCACTCTAAGTATTCAGCAAGTTCAAATGGGGCGATGACTAATGAATCATTTGCTTTAGCAATCGCTACTGTGTCACCTACATGATCATTGTGACCATGAGTCAACAAGATAACATCTGGCTTTTCATTTTGTGCAATCAAATCGGTTAGTTCATTCCCGGAAATAAAAGGATCTATCAATATTGTAAAGTCACCTGTCTTCATTTTGACTACTGAATGTCCATGGTAGGATACACACATTTCTTATAACCTCCTTCTGTAGATATAGTTATTATTCGATATAAATGCCGAGAATCCTGTTTTTTGATATGCTATTTAAGAGACAGTACAAAAGGAGTGCTAATATGAGTAAAATCAATCAAATTTCGAATTATTTAAAGGAGCATAATATAGATGCGGCTTTTATTACAACACCAGATAACGTGTTTTACGTTTCTGGATTCAAAAGTAATCCCCATGAACGTTTACTAGGTGTTCTTGTATTTAAAGATGCAGAACCTTTAATGATTCTCCCACAAATGGAAGTACCAGATGCAAAAAATGCAGGATGGAAATTTGATGCAGTTGGTCATCAAGATACAGACCATCCTTGGCAATTATTAAAACAAGCGATTGAAAAGAAAGGAATTACACCTACTCAAATAGCTATTGAAAAGTCTCATATGACGGTTGAACGTTTAGAAGCTATTCAAGAATTATACCCAGATCTTAATTTTACTAGATTAGACGATCAACTAAATTCTATGCGTGTGGTAAAAGATGAAAACGAATTAGACATTCTTCGTGAAGCTGCTGCTTATGCAGATTATGCGATTGAAGTCGGGGTAAGTGAAATTGCTGAAGGAAAAACTGAGCTTGAGATTTTAACTGCTATCGAGTTAGCTTTAAAGAAAAAAGGAATCTCCCATATGTCATTCGACACAATGGTGTTAAGCGGACCGAAAACAGCTTCGCCACATGGTAAGCCAGGTGACCGTAAGATACAAAAAGGTGACTTAGTTTTATTTGACTTAGGTGTGGTTTATAAAGGGTATTGCTCGGATATTACACGCACAGTAGCTTTTGGAGAACCTTCAGAAAAGCAAAAAGAAGTATATGAAACGGTTCGTAAAGCAGAACAAGCTGCTGTAGATGCAGTAAAACCTGGTGTGAGAGCGATGGATTTAGACAAAATTGCACGCGATATTATTACTGAAGCGGGTTATGGAGAATTCTTCACCCACCGCTTAGGTCATGGTCTTGGTATATCTGTTCATGAATTCCCATCAGTTACGGGCAATAATGAGATGGCTTTAATCGAAGGCATGGTGTTTACAATCGAACCTGGAATTTACGATCCAAGTATTACTGGTGTTCGAATTGAAGACGACGTTGTGGTGACAAAGGATGGCGTTGAGGTATTAACGAAATATCCGAAGGAATTGGTTATTGTTTCTGCAGAATAATTAAGGGATATTTCTATTGTGGTTTCTAATGTTTCTGATTACATGACAGACTACACTTTTACCTAATGATTGAATAAAAAGAGGGTGTCTCAAAAGTCAAAGCAAACTGACTTTTTGGACATCCTCTATTCATTAACACCCTACTTGATATACGTAAATTTGCTCCCTTTCCGCGGGCGAGCGCCAAGCCTCCTCATTCGCTCTGCTCACTGAGGGTCTCGACTTTCTCGCTTTCCCGCGGGAGTTGAGCAATTTACTTCTTACTATTAGAGACTTAACGGAAAGAGGCTACAGGTAATCCTGCTGTGATGTTAATATCTTTGCCACTCAGAAACATAAAAATAAAAGACTTTTTTAGTTTGGTTAATAGAATAGTCACTACCTTTAAGAGCTGCGGCCGAAGATGCAATTTCGACCGCCTCCACATTCGTTCGGATTACTACGTCCTATTTTTTGCTTCAAAGAATATTAAAGGTTATTAGGCTCTTTATTTTGCTGTATATTTACGTATTGCTGGTAATATTTCTGATCCAATCAGTTCAATATTTTTCATTAATTTCTCAAACGGCACACCACCGAAATCCATTTGTGCGATATAACGTTGATGTCCAAATTGCTCATGTTGATAAAGAATTTTTTCGATTATTTGCTGAGGGCTACCGACATTCATTACATTTTGGGTATCTTCACCTAGAGCAAAGTGTTGCTTTGGATAGCCTCTACCGTTTATCAAATTCATCCCTTGGTTTATATGAGGATAAGCCTCGCTGAACGCTTGTTGTGTGGTTTCTGCTGTATAGAAAAAACCAGCTGTAGCAACAGGAAGCGTTGCTGGGTCAAAACCGTTATTCTTTGCTGCCTCACGATATGCGTCTATAGAAATCTTAAAGCTGCTAGCCGGACCGCCTAATGTAGCTATCATCATGGGAACACCAGCTTGACCAGCTTTAATTGCACTTGCAGGTGCGCCCCCTACTGCACGCCAAATCGGCAACGACCCGTTTTTAGGTCTAGGATAAATACTAGCATTGTTTAATGGTGCACGAAATTGTCCATTCCATGTAATAACTTCTTCTTGATTTATCTTTACTAATAACTCAAATTTTTCTTCAAACAACTCTTCATAATCACGGACATTATATCCTAACAACTCAAAGAGTCCTACTCGAGACGCTCGTCCAGCAATAATCTCTGCGCGGCCTTTCGAAATCAAATCAATTGTTGCGAAATCTTCATAAACACGAACAGGATCAGAAGTGCTAATAATCGTAGAAGAACTTCCGATTTTTATTTTTTCGGTCGCTTGAGCTATTGCTGCTAAAACAACAGTATGTGCTTGAGTAGTAAAATACTCTTGATGACTTTCACCGACACTAAAAAAATCAATACCCGCTTGTTCAGCTAGCTTAGCTAAGTCGATAATCTCATGAATTCGTTGTTCACTAGAAATACGGGTTCCCGTCAGAGGATTAGGAATATGGTCACCAAGTGTATAAACACCAAATTCTAGTCCCTTACTTTGTTCTATTTTATATTTTCCCATAATAGTAAACCGTCCTTTTTTATCAAGATGCTATTACTCAAATTAACAATTTAATATTACTCGTAATCGTCATCTATAGTTAGCACAACGACTCACATATTGCATAAGGTAAGCAAAATTTCAAAAAGCTATCTGAAGTGTTTGCGCAAATTTAAAACTATATATTAACAATCTCATAAAACGAAAAATATTCTCATAGCAAAAAAAGACCCTTTTCAAAATGAAAGGGTCTTTCAAATTATTTATCTTAATAGTGAATCTGCACTTACATATGGAAGACCTTGAGCTTCAGCGACTGCTTGATATGTAACATGACCTTCTAATGTGTTAATGCCTTTTAAAAGTGCATTATTATCTAAACATGCTTGTACATAACCTTTGTTTGCAATTTGAACTGCATAAGGAACTGTAACATTAGTTAATGCCATTGTTGAAGTTCTTGGAACAGCACCAGGCATGTTAGCTACAGCATAGTGAACAACACCGTGTTTTACATACGTCGGGTTGTCATGTGTCGTAATACGATCAGACGTTTCTAGAATTCCACCTTGGTCAATCGCAATATCCACTACTACTGATCCTGGTTTCATAGACTTAATCATTTCTTCTGTTACTAATTTCGGAGCTTTTGCACCAGGAATTAATACAGCACCAATAACTAAATCAGAGTCTTTAACAGATTCTGCAATATTGAATGGATTTGAAATTAATGTTTGTACATCGCGACCAAATAACTCTTCTAATTGACGCAAACGATCTGGGCTCAAGTCAATAATTGTCACATCTGCTCCCATTCCAACTGCAACACGTGCAGCGTTCGTTCCAGCAATTCCCCCACCAATAATCGTTACCTTCCCACGAGAAACACCTGGTACTCCACCTAAAAGGATACCCATTCCACCGTGGATTTTTTCTAAAAATTGTGCACCAATTTGAGTAGACATACGACCAGCCACTTCACTCATAGGTGTTAATAGAGGCAATGAGTTATTAGGTAATTGAACTGTTTCGTATGCAAGTCCAACCACTTTATTTTCTACAAGAGCTTTCGTTAACTCTGGTTCTGGTGCTAAATGTAAATAAGTGAATAAAATAAGTCCTTCTTTAAAGAAACCATATTCAGAAGCAATTGGTTCCTTCACCTTCATTACCATATCTGTAGCCCATGCCTCACTTGCAGTTGCAACAATCGTTGCTCCAGCAGATGCATATGCCTCATCAGTGAAACCAGAACCTAGTCCTGCACCTGTTTCAATAAATACTTCATGACCAAATACAGATAAATTCACAACTCCAGCTGGTGTCATAGCAACACGATTTTCGTTATTTTTTATTTCTTTTGGTACTCCAATTTTCATTGAAAAACCCTCCTGTGTGTATATATAGATTCATGATCATAAGTCAGATTTGCTGACATTAATAAAATATCTCAAAGCAAATCCATTCTATCAGATATAATTGAAAATGGCTTTAAAAATATTTCGAGAAATGATTTTTCAATATTTCTGATAATTGAAAGACGGTGTTTTCAGCGATGACCAATATGAATACAAGTAAATTTGAACGATACGGATTAGAACCGGTTCCTAT
>JBEVEQ010000308.1:0-3973 GCA_040512715.1 Paenisporosarcina sp.
TCGTTGTTCGCTTATGCGCTTTACAGTTCTGCCAGGGTGAATCCTCATTCGAAACAATGCTTCAGTTGCATATATATTCCCACAACCAGAAATGACATGGCCATCCATAATTGTTTCTTTGATTGATTTTTGTTGGTATTTGGGTAATAAAGACATTTGTAAAAAATGAGCAAGTGCATACTCTTCAAATGGTTCTGGTGCCATTAATAACAGAGGAGGAAATTGCAATTCCGAATCAAGCAATCGCATTTCACCAAACCGTCGAATGTCAGCGTAAACTAAAAGCATTTCATCATCCAATTGAAATTGAACATGAATATGTTTTCGGAATTTCTCTTCCGTTATATCTAGAGTATGTTGAACATAAAACCATGCTCCAGACATACCCAAATGCGATACAAGCAATTTACGTTCATTATTTATTAATAAATGAAAATAAATATATTTAGAACGCCTTACCACTTGTACAATTTTTGCCCCTTCTAAATCATGACAAAACTGTACTAGTGAACTTCCTTTGATAATAGCTTGTCGTCCATGTAAATGTGCATTTTCAACTACAGAGGAGATGATTACTTTGTTTATTGTCTTCCCCGTGGCAACAGGTTTTAAAGAGTTCACTACTCCCTCCACCTCAGGTAATTCTGGCACTTAGTCAGCCCCCTTACTTTGTTTCATACCAAGTGGATCCAAAAGCATAATCTACTTTCAATGGAACTTTTAGTTCGATTGCATGCTCCATTACTTCTGGTACGATTTTCTCTAGAATGGCAATTTCTTCAGGAGGTGCTTCAAATATTAATTCATCATGGACTTGAAGGAGCATACGAGATTGAAGATTTTCTTTTTCTAATCGATCAGCCATATCGATCATGGCCTTCTTAATAATATCCGCTGCACTTCCTTGAATTGGTGTATTCATTGCTGTACGTTCGGCAAAACCACGTAGATTAAAATTCGAACTTGTAATATCAGGCAAGTATCTTCTTCTATTTAAGATAGTCGTAACAAATCCTTTTTGCTTCGCTTCAAGTACAATATTGTCCATATATTCCTTTACTCCAGGGAAGCTCTGCAAATAACGATCAATAAATTCGGCAGCTTCTTTGCGAGTAATCGATAAGTTTTGAGAAAGACCGTAATCACTGATTCCATAAACAATTCCAAAGTTAACTGCTTTTGCAGCACGTCGCATATCTGACGTAACTGCTTCTGCTTCCACATGGAAGACATCCATCGCGGTTTTCGTATGAATATCAAGATCGTTTCGGAATGCATCGATTAATTCAGCATCATCGGACATATGTGCTAATACGCGTAGTTCAATTTGTGAATAATCGGCTGCAAATAAAACCCAACCAGGTTGTGACGGAACAAATGCTTTTCGTATTTTACGTCCTTCATCTAAACGAACCGGAATGTTTTGTAAATTAGGATTCGTTGAACTCAATCTACCCGTTTGCGTAAGTGCTTGTTGGTAACGAGTATGGATTTTCCCATCGTCTTGATGAATCTCTTTTAAAAGCCCTTCAATATAAGTAGATTGAAGTTTACCAAGTTGACGGTAAAGCAGAATATGAGAAATAATAGGATGTTTACCTTCAAGCTTTTCTAATACATCTGCAGCTGTAGAATAACCGGTCTTTGTTTTCTTTAAAGTGGGTAGACCTAATTTTTCAAATAATATAACGCCTAATTGTTTAGGAGAATTAATATTAAAGCTTTCACCAGACTCATGATATATGGTTTGCTCGATTTCAGTAAGTTTACCAGCTAAATCTTCACCAATATCTAAAAGCGTTTGTTTATCCACTTTTACTCCATCCGATTCCATCTTCCCAAGAATCGTTGCTAGAGGCAGTTCGAGATCATGATATAGCTCGTATTGTTCGTTTTCTTTAAGTTTGTCATCCATAGTTTTACGTAATTTCCAAACAGCCATTGCTTTTCTAACGATATGATCACCAAGTATAGAATCCTCAGGAACTGACTTTTTAGCCCCTTTTCCATACACTTGCTCGTTTGTAGACACTTCATTGTAGCCAAATTCTCTAGACAGAACCGCAACATCATCTGAAGTTATTGCAGGATTAACAATATAGGCTGCTAATACAAAATCAAATTCCACACCATCTAATAAGACATCTTTGCGATGAAATGCAGCAAGTGCTGCTTTTGCGTCAACTAACCGTTTTTTCTTCGTATCATCAATTAACCACTCACGGAAATCTTTTGATTTAAACGCATCGTCAACTTTGATGAAATACGCATGATTTTCATCTACCAATGCAATTCCTAGCATATCAGCTGTATGATATTGTTCATTATACAATTCTATATGCACTGCCATCTCTTCTGACAAATGGTCAGATGTAATTTCTGTAAGTTGTTCATATTTGATATCTTCTTTAACTACCTCTTCTTGCGTATAAGTTGTTTTCTCTAGCAAGGATTTAAAAGATAGCTCTTGCCAAATTTTTAGCACTTCATCCATGTTTGGACCCTCATACTGAAGATCATTAAAACCAATAGTAATCGGCGCATTTGTTTCAATCGTGGCAAGTACTTTACTCATTTTAGCTTGCTCTTCATTAGCTTCTAATTTTTCTTTTAACTTAGCCCCTTTTACACTTTCGAGGCCTTTGTAAACACCGTCAACCGTGTGATGTTCGAGCAATAATTTAATGGCCGTTTTCTCACCCACTCCAGGTACACCTGGAATATTATCTGAGGAATCTCCCATTAATCCTTTCATATCAATGATTTGTTCAGGAGTTAACCCGTATTTTTCTTTAATATGTTCAGGGGTATACTTCTCAATATCGGTCATACCTTTTCTTGTAATGTAGACGGTCGTTGTGTCTGATGATAATTGAGTTAAATCCTTATCACCTGAAACAATCACTACTTCATCACCCGCTAATTCTGATTGTTTGCTAAGTGTTCCTATAATATCATCTGCTTCATACATTTCGAGTTCATATTGAGGAATCTGATATGCTGTTAACAGTTTTCGTAAGTAAGGAAATTGTTCTGAAAGCTCCGGTGGCGTCTTCTGACGTCCTCCCTTATATTCTCCAAAAGTTGAATGCCTAAAAGTCGTTTTCCCTGCATCGAATGCCACAAGCATATGGGTAGGATTTTCTTCATCCAGAATTTTTTGAAGCATCATCGTAAATCCATAAACCGCATTTGTATGAATTCCACTCTCATTTGTCAGTAAAGGAAGTGCAAAAAATGCACGATAAGCTAAACTATTTCCATCGAGTAAAAGCACTTTATTTTTGCTCAAACTGTTCCACTCCTCTATGTATTTAAAAATACGTATAACTCTAGTCATAATAATTACAGCGAAAAGACGCCATCCTCCTTCATTTTACCATGATGGGTAGATGAAAGGAAAATGACGCCTCAGAATCATTGATGACCATTTGTTTTTAAATTCAGGATGTTTTGTTGATATTCCACAAAACAGCTGCGCTTTCCGTGGACGAGCGTCGAGTCTCCTTGAGCCAACAGGATGTTGGTCATAAAGGCGTTGCGCTCGCGAGGTGGCGTTTTTAATCAGTGCTCATTTCCTTTCCAGGAATCGCTGAAAGCACCGCCGTCCAAATACTCATGCGAGTTAGGTGACATCCGTCGTTTCCAGAATTCGAAACAAATCAATGATTACGCAGGAATCGATATCCAGCGGTATCAATCAGGCAAACTGCAATATCAAGATAAAATCAATAAAAGAGGAAACAAAAGGTTGCGTAAAATCCTGTTCCAAATCGTCAAGAACATGATCTCGTGGCGGGCAAAGACCCAAAATACAATTGTGGATTATTACGACAAATTAAAAAAGCAACCCAATGGAAAGCTCCACAAGGTTGCGATGATTGCCTGTATGAATAAGTTCTTGAAGGTTGCATTTCACCTTATCCAAAACGACCTCCTGTACCGGTACGAATCAGGAATAGCTTCGTAACAG
>JBEVEQ010000318.1:0-7113 GCA_040512715.1 Paenisporosarcina sp.
TGACCTTCAACACCGATATTGAATAGACCGGTACGAAATGCAAAGGCAACTGCTAATCCTGCTAAAAGATAAGGTGTAATTTGGCGAATCGTTTCACCAATTGTATACATATCTCCAAATATCCCATTCCACAGTGCAGTATATCCTGCAACTGGATCATAACCACTCAAGACCATCACCATAGCCCCAACGATTAGACCTAAAATAACGGAAATGAAAGGGACAAGTATATTTACTAATCGCTTAGACATGCTTACTGTCCTCCTCTTTCACTTGATTTACATGGGTACCTGTCTTTGTATGACCAGCCATTAATAAACCAAGTTCTTGTTCATTCGTTTTTTGAGGGTCCAGTGTATCAACAATTTGTCCATCATAAATAACAGCAATTCGATCTGATACGTTCATAACCTCGTCTAGCTCAAATGATATTAAAAGAACCGCTTTTCCTTTATCACGTTGTTCGATTAATTGCTGGTGAATAAATTCTATTGCCCCAACATCTAGTCCCCGAGTTGGTAATGCCGCGATTAATAAATCAGGATCACGATCAATTTCTCTTCCAATAATAGCCTTTTGCTGATTACCGCCTGATAAGGCACGAGCAGGTTCATGATCACCTTGTGTACGAACATCAAACTTTTGAATAATTTCATTTGCCTTTTTGGAAATCGTGGCATAATTCATAATGCCGTTTTTTGAATTAGGCTTCGTATAATAGGTTTGTAAAGCAATATTGTGTCCAATTGGAAAATCAAGAATAAGTCCATGTTTATGACGATCTTGAGGAATATGTCCAATTCCTGACTCTGTAATTTTACGAGTACGTTTGCCAGTAATTTCTTTACCATTCATAAACATTTGTCCGCTTTTCACTTTTCTTAAACCAGTAATGGCTTCAATAAGTTCAGATTGTCCATTGCCATCAATTCCTGCAATACCAACGATCTCGCCTTTACGAACATTCAGGTTTAAGCCTTTTACTTTTTCAATGCCTCTGTAGTCGGTGACGACTAAATCTTTAACTTCAAGTACATCCGTCGTCGGATGCGCTGCACCTTTTACAGTTGTAAACTCTACATGACGACCTACCATTAATGAAGCAAGTTCATCTGGATTGGTCTCTGCCGTAATAACAGTTCCAATTCCCTTCCCTTTTCGAATGACTGTTACTCGATCTGAGACTTCCATAATCTCTTTCAATTTATGAGTGATTAAGATAATAGACTTCCCTTCATTAATAAGGCGCTTCATAATTTGAATTAGTTCAGTAATTTCTTGTGGCGTTAAAGAAGCGGTTGGCTCATCAAAAATAAGGATTTCAGCTCCGCGATATAGCGTTTTTAAAATCTCAACACGTTGTTGCATACCTACTGAAATATCTTCGATTTTCGCATAAGGGTCAACATCTAAACCATATAGCTCTGATAATTCTTGCACTTTTTTAGCTGCAGAACTCGTACTAATCATTCCTACTGTAGTCGGTTCACTTCCAAGAATAATGTTTTCAGTTACTGTAAAATCTTCAACTAACATGAAATGCTGATGAACCATACCGATGCCATATTTATTAGCAACTTTAGGATCTGTAATTTTTACTACTTCACCATTTACGCGGATTTCTCCACCTTCAGGTTGGTAAAGGCCAAAAAGAACGTTCATCAAGGTAGATTTCCCTGCACCGTTTTCGCCAAGTAATGCATGTATTTCACCTTTTTTAAGTTGAAGGGTAATGTTGTCATTTGCCACGAAAGTTCCGAATTCCTTACGGATGTTAAGCATTTCAATTACATATTCCAATGTCTTCACTCCCCTAAACGCTGTTAAATGAAAAATAAATTAATACAGGAAAGGCTTCTAAGTTAAAAACCTTTCATCTATTAATTTAATAACTCTATTAACTTATTATGCTGATTTTCCATAAATAAAGAGGGTATCTACTCTCTTTCGGCGGACGAACTTGCCTAGATACTTTCCCGCAGGAGTGTCTAAGATCCCCCTACTATCAACAACATTGTTTAATAGAGCAAATTAAAAAACAGAAGTAAAACATCATAAAGACCCGAATTACAGGTCTTTATGATGTTCTTACATTTCTTGCATTACTCTACAGTTTCAGGAACTGTAATTTCACCATCAGCGATTTTTTTAGCATAGTCATCAATTTGAGCCAATACGTCATCTGGAATTGCTCCACGCGAATCAGCAAGACCAACGCCTTCTTCAGCTAAACCATAAACAGTTGTTTCTCCACCTGGGAATTCGCCGTCCTTAGCCATATTAGAAAGGTTTTGAACTGCTACGTCAACGCGTTTTAACATTGAAGTTAATGTTACGTTGTCTTCACCTACAGCGCCTTCATCGTATTGATCAGAGTCAACACCGATAACCCAAACATATGCATTAGGATCTTTTGTTTTTAATTCTTTTGCTTCAGCGAATACACCGTTACCAGTACCACCAGCAGCGTGGAAAATAATATCTACGCCAGAAGAATACATACGGTTAGCAGTTGTTTTACCTAGCTCTGCTTTATCGAAAGCACCTGTATATTGAACATCAACCTCAATTGAAGGATCTACAGCTTTAACACCTTCTACGAATCCAGCTTGGAAGCGTGTGATTACTGGAATGTCCATACCTCCAACAAAACCGATTTTTTTAGATTTTGTCATCAATGCTGCAGCAACTCCAGCAAGGTATGCACCCTCTTGCTCTTTAAATAATACTGAAGCAACATTTGGTTGATCTACTACTGCATCAATAATAGCTAAATGTGCATCAGGTTGTTGTTCAGCGATTTCACCTACAGCTGCTTCCATTAAGAAACCAATACCAAAAACTAAGTCGAATTTACGACGTACTAAGTTATTTAAGTTTGTATTGTAGTCAGCATCCGAAGCAGATTGTAAATAGTCAATTCCTTCGTCACCTTTTTCAAGGCCATTCTCTTTTCCAAATGCTTTAAGACCTTCCCAAGCTGATTGGTTGAATGATTTGTCATCTACTCCACCAACATCAGTAACCATTGCTACAGAAAAATCACTCTCTTTAGCAGTGTCACCAGTTGAACCTTTTGCGCCATCATTTTTGTCGTCACTACCACAAGCAGCTAATACTGTACTTGCAGCAAGAACCATAGATAAAGCTAGACCGAATTTACGTTTTGTCAATTTGAGTTCCCCCTCAAAATGTTTTTTCATATTAGCAGGAATTTTGTTGTTTTACACCCTTTTACGCACTACATGGAAACTGAATTTATCAGCTCTAAAATAGTTTTTTGAATACAACACAACTTGATCATTGTCATCATAATGTAATTGTTTCAGAACAAGTAACGCTGTTTCAGGTTCGCATTCCAAAATTGGTGAAGCTTCCTCGTGATACCCAGTAGGGTCAATAAAAGCAATTGCTTGTGAAATTCGAATTTGTCCGGATTCCTCAATTGCAGTAAATATCGATCCCTCTTGCCGACTTAAAAAATCATTTGGCAAATATTTTGTTGGCACTTTGTCCACACAGTAAACAACCGGATCACCGTTAGCTGTTCTTACACGTTCAATAGTAATGACAGATTCATCGTTTTCGCAATGAAAGCGTTTTACATCTTCTTCAGACGGTAGTGCTTCCGATGAACTTAAATAAATAGTTCCCGGTTCCATTCCCGCTTTACGAATCATAGAGGATACACTTGTTAACTGCTCAATGCCTGAAGTGAAAACAGGACGAGGATTTACGAACGTACCAACACCATGTCGTCTTACGATGATGTTTTCTTCTTCCAACAATCTAAGTGCTTCGCGTAGCGTAGCACGACTGACTCCCAGCGATTTGGCTAGTTCAAATTCCGAAGGTAATTTCTCCTTCTCCTGAAACACACCTTTTGCAATATCGTCTTTTAGACGATCGATCACTTGAAGATACAAATGCCGACTATCTGATTTAATTGTCATTTGAACCACCACCAACAGTAGAGATCAGACATCTGATGTAAAACTTTCCTACTAATCAGACATACTATACCACTTTTTTTTGTGTAAATAAATAGATTTCTGTGCGAATTAAGAAAAGTTCCGTAAAAATTTTGATTTATTTGTAATGCAAATGTCATATTCTTCTCTATCAATAGTCATCACTTTGTTTTGAAATGAGAACTTGTCTTGGTTTACTACCCTCATACGGACCCACTACTCCGCGTAATTCCATTTGATCGATAATTCTAGCGGCCCTTGAATAACCCACTCGGAATCGTCGTTGTAATAATGAAACGGAAGCTGTTTGCATATCTGTAACGAGTTGAACGGCTTCTTCATATAAATCGTCTGTTTGTTCTTCAATTGCAACTTCTTCAATATCTGAAGGAATCATTTCTTCTTGATATTGAGCTTTTTGCTGAGCAATAACAGAATCAACAACAGTCTCTACTTCTTGATCTGAAAGGAATGCGCCTTGAACTCGAACTGGTTTTGAAGCACCCGCAGCTAAAAAGAGCATATCTCCTCGGCCTAATAGTTTTTCAGCTCCACCCATGTCTAAAATTGTTCTTGAATCAATAGACGATGAAACAGCAAATGCTATTCGAGAAGGGATATTCGCCTTGATTACACCCGTAATAACATCAACACTTGGTCGTTGTGTAGCAATAATTAAATGTATTCCTGCTGCACGTGCCATTTGTGCCAACCGGGTAATGGAGTCTTCAACATCGTTAGAAGCAACCATCATTAAATCTGCAAGCTCATCTACAATAACGACAATGTAAGGAAGCTTAGGTTGCTTTTCTTCATTCTCATCATTCCATTTGCGAACATGATCATTGTACCCTTCAATATTTCGAGTTCCAGTATGAGAAAACAGATCGTATCGTCGTTCCATTTCAGATACGACTTTTTTCAAAGCTTGAGAAGCTTTTCTTGGATCCGTTACAACTGGAGCTAGTAAATGCGGTATGCCATTATACACATTCAACTCAACCATTTTCGGATCAATCATCATCATTTTCACTTCATGTGGTTTTGCACGCATGATAATGCTGACAATAATACCATTGATACAAACACTTTTCCCACTACCGGTTGAACCAGCAACAAGTAAATGAGGCATTTTATTTAATTCAGCAAGGACGGCTTGTCCAGTTATATCTCGACCCAAACCGATTAACAATTTAGCATCTGGCTTACTATTTTCTTTCGCTTCCAGCACTTCACGTAAACTGACAATCGCAACTTCCTGGTTTGGCACTTCAATTCCAATTGCAGACTTTCCTGGAATTGGAGCCTCAATACGAATATCTCTTGCTGCTAGTGCCAAGGCAAGATCATCACTCAAACTTACGATTTTACTAACTTTAACGCCTGTATCCGGTAATACTTCATATTTGGTAACAGCAGGACCAAGATGAACTTGGGTTACGCGCGCTTTAACGCCAAAGCTATGGAACGTTTGCTCTAATTTTTTTGCATTCGCTTGGATTAGTGAATATTCTCCGCTTTGATCACTATATGGCGGAGCATTTAACAAGGTAATTGGTGGTAAAATATAGTCTTCATTTTCCTGAACAGATTCTAATACCGCTTCAAAGACTTTCTCCGTTTCACCTTCCTCATCCATAGGTTCCACTTCTACTCTTTCTGTAAATGCAGATATAATCGGTGACACATGTTCTTCTTCTACTACTTCCATAACAGTTGCGGCTTCTGGACGTTGTTCAATCTGAACGGTTGCTTCTGACTGTAAACGCTTCTCTTTTCTCCTTGAAACGACGGGTTGCGGCTTAGCGGTTGCCTTTTTACGGCTGCGATAAGCTTTCCAGTTCTTTTTCCACTCGGGAAGTTGACTCGCAATAAATGGCACCATAGCCTTTCCTGATAATAAAACAAAACCAATTAGTAACAATAACCATGCACCAATCGTCGCTCCGCTTGCATCAAACAAAACATGAAAAGCAGCGAATATAATAGCACCAACCATTCCCCCACCAAGGGAATGATTTCTTTCAGTAATGCCACCGCTATCAATTAATACTCTCCATGTTTCTTTAATAACTGAGTCACTTAGTAAAGCGCCACCTTGAAATAAATTTTCAAATAACACTAAATGACTAAAAATCGTTAAGCTTGCTAAGACGCTTCCAAAACCTAAAACGATTCGATTGTTAAATCGTGGGAACGATCGTTGAATCATTACCATAAGTGCAATTACTAATAAGAATAAAGATACTGCCACATGCCAGTTTCCAAATAGAAAGCGTGCTAGGGAGGATAATGTAAAACCAATAAATCCATATTCAAAAAAAGTAATAATGCCTAAACCAATTAGTAATAAGCCAATAATTTCGTACATTAACGGATGCATAGGTTCCGTCTTTTTCTTTTTAATAGGTCTTTTCTTTTTTCTTGTCACTTTTACACCTTCTTTCATTATCAAAGAAAAAGGATTTCCTGCCGATGCTTATGGCTAGGAAATCCTTTCGCTTATTGACACATTAATATTCCATAATAATTGGGATAATCATAGGGCGTCTTTTTGTTTGTTGGAATAAATATGAGTTTAACGTGTCGCGGATTTCTTGTTTAATATTTGTCCATTCAAAGGTCTCTTTATTCACATACTTCTCAACTATTTTTTTTACAAGCTCCGTAGACTCGTCCATCAGTTTTTCTGATTCACGTACATAGACAAATCCTCGAGACAAAATCTCTGGTCCTGATGCAATTTTCTTTTGAGCACGATTTAATGTAACAACAACAATGAAAATACCATCTTGAGAAAGAAGTTTACGATCTCTTAGTACGATATTACCTACGTCACCTACACCGATTCCGTCTATTAAGACGTTGCCTGCTTGAACTCGTCCACTCATTCTCATTTTGCCGCCCTTATATTCGACAATATCGCCTTTATCAGCAATGAAAATTTGAGCTTTCGTTAAGCCAGTTGACTGAGCTAACTTAGAATGAGCCATTAACATACGGTATTCACCTTGTATCGGAATAAAGTATTGAGGCTTCATCAAATTCAACATCATTTTCAAATCTTCTTGACTACCATGTCCAGAAACGTGTACTTTTTTGTCAGCAGTTAATACTTTAGCACCTGCTTTTGCTAAGTGAT
>JBEVEQ010000319.1:0-4534 GCA_040512715.1 Paenisporosarcina sp.
CCATAGATAAATGTTGGTCTTCCATCCTTTTCCAAGTTTTTCGGATAAATATAGAGTGGAAAATGGATGTAACACCTATTATGAAAAAGAGGAAGGTAAGTTCATATATTTCTGCAAGGTCTATCGTATGATCGAATGAGCTATAAGAGCGATTAAAGAAGTAAACAATTTCAATTAATGTAATTGTTAAAAGAATGATATTAGGGATTATGGAATGGTATAATGAAACGACAAAGAGTGGATAAATGAACAACAAGACATGGATATAATAAGGTGAATCGAAATTCACCAACACGATGTATCCATTTAATCCGAAAAGCAAGAAAAATTGCACCCATTTTTCATTTACTTGAATTCTCTGTAATATAAATAAAAACATGCAATAGAGGACGGCAAGCAAAGGAATATGTATGGTGAATTCTAATTGGATGAATATCGACGAAATTGTGTGAATCATTAACGCAGCAGCAAAAATATTCAAGAATAATCGGTTTCGTTTTTGCAATATAAATGAATTTTCCATGTTTCACCTCAATTAATAGGTTCTACCATTATCATACATGAATTGTTGTTGTCGGAAAATGACGAATTTTGTTAAGATGTATATAAACAGGGGGATTATCAGATGAATGAACCATTTAACGAAAAAGAAACGATTGAATTGCTCAAAAAATTAGTTGAAACTCCAAGTCCTTCTGGTTATACAAACGAAGTGATGAAGGTCATTTCTTCTTATTTAGATGAATTAAACGTGAATTATATTAAAACAAATAAAGGCGCTATTGTAGCAACTATCCTAGGCGATGACACTTCTAAACATAGACTATTAACTGCTCATACGGATACATTAGGCGCAATGGTGAAAGAGATTAAAAGCAACGGTCGAATCAAACTATCTTTAATCGGCGGATTCAGTTGGAATGCGATGGAAGGCGAATCATGTTTTATACATACTTCATCAGGGAAAAAGGTACGAGGAACCATTTTGATTCATCAAACATCTGTCCACGTTTATAAAAATACTGGTGCGATTGAGCGAAATGCTGAGAATATGGAAATACGTATTGATGAAAAAGTGTTTTCAAAAGAAGATACAAGTAAAATCGGGATTGAAGTAGGTGATTTTGTTTCATTCGATCCAAGATTTGAACAAACGGAATCTGGTTTTATCAAATCACGACATTTAGACGATAAGGCAAGTACGGCACTATTATTACAATTAATGAAAACCATCGTATCAACTAAAATTCGTCTCCCACATACTACTCATTTTTATATTTCTAATAACGAAGAAATTGGATATGGTGGTAACTCAAATATACCGAGCGAAGTAGTGGAGTATATTGCAGTTGATATGGGAGCACTTGGAGATGGGCAAACTTCTGATGAGTTCACCGTATCCATCTGCGCAAAAGATTCGTCTGGTCCATATCATTATGGGTTAACACGACATTTGGTTGACTTGGCAAAAGAACATCATATTGAGTATAAATTAGATATTTATCCGTATTATGGATCTGATGCATCTGCCGCAATTCGTGCAGGTTTTGATATTAAACACGCATTATTTGGCCCAGGAATTGAATCATCCCATGCTTTTGAAAGAACGCATATTGATTCTCTAAAACATTCTGCAGCCCTTTTAGAAGCGTATGTAAAATCTCCGATGGTTTTGGAATAGGAGGAACAGGTATGAACGCAGCTGAACTAATCAGTTGTTTACCAGTGAAACAAATTAAAGGTACTTTTCCTGAAGAAATATTGGATATTGCAGTGGACTCAAGAAGTGTTCAACCTGACTGTGTATTTATTTGTATTAAAGGATATACAGTGGATGGACACGACTATGTAGAGCAAGCGATCGCGAATGGTGCTCGAATCATCATCTCTGAAAAAGATCTTGAAATTGACCTTGAACGTGTTGCAATTGTCATTGTTGATGATACCACTCGTGCTGTTGGCTTACTTGCTTCTAAGTTTTATCAATACCCTTCAAAATCTCTCTCAATGATTGGGATTACAGGGACCAATGGTAAAACAAGCGTTAGTGGTATTCTGCAAAGTATGTTACAAGGCTTACAGGTAAAGTCAGCTTTGACTGGCACAATTGGATTTAATTTAAATGGAGTTTTATATGATTCAGCCAATACAACGAACGATGCGTTAAGCACTCAACAGATGATTCATCGTGCTAAAGTAGAAGGCTGTGAAACCATGATTATGGAAGTATCTTCTCATGGGTTAGTTTTAGGTAGACTGGCTGGAATCGATTTTGATATTGCCATTTTCACCAACCTAACACATGATCATTTAGATTTTCATGGCACAATGGAGCAATATGGCCAAGCAAAATCGCTGCTATTTTCACAACTAGGTCAAGATTTACAACGATCTAAACATGCTATATTGAATATTGATGATCCATGGTCTAAACGTTTAAAAGAAGTGACTAGTTATCCTGTATGGACGTATTCAATTAAGCAACCTGCTCATTTTGAAGGTTTAGATATCCAACTTCTCGCAGAATGCACACATTTTAATTTGAAATCTCCCGAAGGAATTTTTCCAGTACGAATGAATTTATTGGGTGAATTTAATGTCTATAATGCATTAGCGGCAGTTGCTGCTCTTTATACAAAAGGTATTCCATTAGCTTCGATTCTTAATGAACTTGAAAAAATTCCTCCTGTTAAAGGAAGAATGGAAAAGCTCGAGAGTGAGTTGCCAATTTCAATTTTTATTGATTATGCACATACGCCAGATGCTATTGAAAAAGCTATTTCATCTGTTTTACCATTTAAAAAGAAACGTTTAATTTTTCTTGTTGGTACTGGTGGGAATCGAGATCGTTCTAAGCGTCCAATTATGGCAGAGAAAGCATCTGTTGCTGATTATGTCGTATTAACAACGGATGATCCACGTGATGAACCTTATGAATCGATTTTAACGGATTTGGAAAAAGGGATGAAACATAACCAATATGCTTGTATTGGAGATCGGGAAGAAGCTGTAAAACATGCCATTTCAATTTCAGAACCGGGAGATATGATTATCTTCGCTGGTAAGGGGCATGAAGATTATCAAATTATCGGACGCACAAAGTACCCACATAGTGATGGGGATATTGCTCTTGCGGCAGGAAGACTCAAATTCCAAGATTCCACATCACGCACGTAAAGAAAGAACCGATCAGTTTGATGATCGGTTCTTTCGATGTTCCTGCACTTGTATTTTCATGAAAATTTCCATATGATGAATAAGGTAAAAGAAGGAGAATCATTATTTATGAACAACCAAATTCAAGACCAAATACAAGCTAGAAGAACTTTTGCAATTATTTCCCATCCCGATGCTGGTAAGACTACAATGACAGAAAAACTGTTGTTTTTCGGCGGTGCTATTCGTGATGCAGGAACAGTAAAAGCAAAGAAAACAGGTAAATTTGCTACGTCCGATTGGATGGAAATCGAAAAACAACGCGGAATTTCCGTTACCTCGTCTGTTATGCAGTTCGATTATAGTGATTGCCGTATTAATATTTTAGATACTCCAGGTCACCAAGACTTCAGTGAAGATACGTACCGAACATTAATGGCCGTCGATAGTGCTGTTATGATTGTCGATGTTGCAAAAGGGATTGAAGCACAAACGATTAAATTATTTAAAGTTTGTCGACTACGTGGAATTCCAATCTTTACTTTTATTAATAAAATGGACCGTCAAGGGAAAGAACCATTGGAGCTGATGGAAGAGTTAGAAGAAGTACTAGGAATCCAATCTTATGCGATGAATTGGCCAATCGGGATGGGGAAAGAATTTTTAGGAATTTACGATCGATACAATCACCGAATTGAGCAGTTTAGAACAGAAGAAAAAGATCGCTTCTTGCCTGTAACTGAAACTGGGGAGCTTGCTGTCGATCATCCAATGAAGGAATCTACCTATTTCAAACAAGCAATGGATGATATTATGTTGTTGAATGAAGCGGGTAATGATTTCGATGTTGAGAAAATAAAAAATGGTGAAATGACACCTGTATTTTTTGGAAGTGCTTTAACCAATTTTGGTGTGCAAACATTTTTAGAAACCTATTTACAGTTTGCTCCAACTCCTCAACCGAGAAAGACAGATAATGATGTCACGATTAATCCCGTTTCTGATGAGTTTTCAGGCTTTATTTTCAAAATACAAGCAAACATGAACCCAGCTCATCGTGACCGTATTGCTTTTGTACGAATTGTTTCAGGTAAATTTGAACGTGGCATGACAGTTACTTTGGCTCGCACTGGTAAGACGTTTAAGTTAACACAATCTACTCAGTTTTTAGCAGATGATCGTGAGACAGTAAACGAAGCTGTAGCTGGAGATATCATCGGACTTCACGATACGGGAAGTTATCAAATTGGGGACACGATTACAGGTGGTAAAAAAACATTCATGTATGAAAAGCTTCCACAATTTACTCCTGAACTTTTTGTTCGTGTAACAGCTAAAAACGTTATGAAATCGAAGCATTTCCATAAAGGGATTATGC
>JBEVEQ010000031.1:0-7609 GCA_040512715.1 Paenisporosarcina sp.
GTATGTGTGCTGACTCCTAGAAGTTGTGCCACTTCGCCAATTGTATACATAAAAACTTCCATACTTAACCAATGCTAGTCAAGTGTAAAAATAGGTTTGACTTAGAGTTTACTCTAACACATATAATAAATTCATATCATCTAAAGAATCAATTTTTATTAGTATAAACAAAATTGTAGGAGGAAATGAAATGAAGAAATATACAGTTATTACAGGTGCAAGTTCTGGGATTGGTTATGAAACAGCTCTTGCTTTTGCTACTCGTGGAAAAAATTTAGTCATTGTGGCACGTAGAACTGAGGAGCTCGAAAAACTAAAATCAGAAATCGCAAAAGTAAATACTGAATTAGATGTCATTATAAAAACAGTTGATTTATCTAATACGAAAAATGCGTATACATTATATGAAGATTTAAAGGAATACGAAATTGAAACTTGGATTAATAATGCAGGGTTTGGTAATTTCGCATCAGTTGGAGAACAAAATTTAACTAAAATTGAGAATATGCTAAATTTAAATATTGAAGCTTTAACTATTTTAACTTCTCTTTATGTGCGTGATTATTCGACTGTTGAAGGAACGCAATTAATTAACGTTTCATCAGGTGGAGGTTACACGATTATTGGAAATGCAATCCCATATTGTGCTTCTAAATTCTATGTAAGTGCCTTTACTGAAGGCCTTGCACATGAATTAAAAGACCAAGGTGCAAGCATGCAAGCAAAAGTATTAGCTCCTGCTGCGACTGAAACTGAATTTGCAAAAGTATCGAATGACTTGGAGGAAAATGTTAAATTCGAAGGGCTTCTTCCGAAATACCATACAGCTAAAGAAATGGCTGGATTTATGCTTGATCTTTACGATAGCGAAAAAGTAGTTGGAATTGTCGATGGTCTTACGTATGAATTTCAATTAAAGGATCCAATTTATCCTTATGCAGTAAGAATGAGAAACTAATAAGGTTAATTGATAATTGATTTTCTATTAGGAGAACCTTTCATTTCCTTGTTAAACTGACGGATGTGTGAGTATCCATTTCCGGATTTGATAAAAATTGCAACGCCTAAACAAGGTGTTGTTGAGCTTACAGGACACCAATTTATAATTGAAGAGTCATGGCGTGTTTGTCCTTAAAAAACAAATTTGCTTAAAATAAAAAATCTCAAAAACGATCTGTTATGTACAGAAACTCGTCCTTTTCTGAGCACGATCATTCTGGTTCAAAAAGGCGGGTTTTTATTGTCTTTTTTCTAACAAAACCCTGTTCACTATTCTATGTTCATTAACCAATTCATTTTTATCTTACATTATTATGAAGTGATCAAATAAATGGAGACAACCTAAACATTGAAATAATGGTGAAAAAAAATAAACAGTTAAACAATAAGGTTAAGCTACGTTCGTAAAAGTACACTTTTATGCACAGTTCTTTTTTATGCAAACAACAGCTATTTTAGCGTTCGCTTAAGTCCAAAATCATTTTACGAACGTCCGCCAATTTACCACCACTTTTACGAACAGCCACTCTAATGTATACATTAAATTATAGGTCAGTGATGACCCCCACACATTTACTGCATCCGTCAGGCCATGGGTATTGATTTTTTCGCCTATCGCTCATTTCGTGTGAGAAGCAAAAATGTTCATATTCAGTTATCCACGACTATCAGCATTTATTAAGCTTGTCCTGTTTAAGTATGCTTTAGGTATCTTAATAATAGGGTAACACTTGGCTTAACATGGCCGTCCGGTTCTCAAATTGACATCAGTCGAAAAAAACTATATAATCGCTTTAATATTTGTACCTATAAATATTATATATAGTAATAAATTTGATAAGTTGGTATGAAATTGGAGGGTTTAAAATGAAGTTTCCACATGACTTTTTATTCGGAGCAGCTTCTGCTTCTTATCAAATAGAAGGAGCATGGAATGAAGATGGGAAAGGTATAACAAATTGGGATGTCTTTTCAAAGATTCCGGGGAAAACGTATAAGAGTACAAACGGAGAGGTAGCCATAGACCATTATCATCGATACAAAGAAGATATTAAATTAATGGCAGAGATGGGACTTGAATCGTATCGGTTCTCCATTTCATGGGCACGTATTTTGCCAACAGGAGACGGAGAAGTCAATGAAAAAGGCTTAGAATTTTATAATAATGTTATTAATGAATGTTTAAAATATGGTATTGTTCCATTTGTTACACTGTATCATTGGGATTTGCCTCTAACGCTTGAACAAGATGGAGGATGGACGAATAAGCGAACAGCTGAGGCATTCGTCAAGTATGCAGAAATTTGTTTTCGGGCCTTCGGAGATCGCGTCAAACATTGGATTACGTTTAATGAAACGGTTATGTTTTGCGGATTAGGCTATTTAAAAGGAGCGCATCCGCCTGGTATCCAAAACGATGAGAATAAATACTTTCAAGCGACACATTACGTGTTTTATGCACATGCAAAAGCGGTAGAAATTTATAAGGAACTGAATCATTACGGCGAGATTGGTATTACACATGTATTCTTACCAGCTTACAGTGTAGATGATAAACAAGAGAATGTATTAGCTGCTCGACATGCCAATGAATATGAAACTTTTTGGTATTATGACCCCATTTTAAAAGGTGAATATCCGTCTTATGTGGTTGAGCAATTAAAGGAGAAAGGCTGGACGCCAAGTTGGACGGAAGAAGAACTAGATACGTTAAAAAGAAATGCGGGAAAAAATGATTTTATTGGCCTTAATTATTACCAGCCCATTCGAGTAGAAAAAAATCATGAAGCTGTTTCATCCATGAAGCATTCAAGAGAAACATCAACTCTAGCTCCCGGCAACCCATCTTTTGATGGCTTTTATCGGACCGTAAAAATGGAAGATAAAACATATACGAAATGGGGATGGGAAATCTCGCCTCAAGGCTTTTTAGATGGGCTGCATATGTTAAAAGAGCGTTATGGTGATATTAAAATGTATGTAACAGAAAACGGTCTTGGCGATGAAGATCCGATTATTGATGGTGAGATTGTCGATGTTCCTCGTATTAAATATATTGAGGAACATTTAAAAGTGATTAAGCGTGCAATTAAAGAAGGCATTCATCTAAAAGGGTATTACGCATGGTCTGCCATCGATTTATTAAGCTGGTTAAACGGATATAAAAAGCAATACGGATTTATTTACGTAGATCATCAGGATCATTTAAATCGAAAGAAAAAGCTGTCGTTTCATTGGTATAAGCATATTATTGAGACGAGAGGAGAAGAGCTGTAAATAAAAAGAAAACCTCTTGATTAAAATCAAGAGGTTTTCTGTATAATAGAGGCAGTAAATAATTGAACGAATAATAGGGAGATTTTATGGCTGTAAAATATAAAGAAATAGCTGATTGTTTAGAACGGGAAATTCGGGAAGGGAAATTTGATGAAACAAAAAAATTGCCGACAGAAGAAGAACTGATAAAACATTTTGAAGTAAGCCGAAATACGATCCGAAAAGCAATTAGTCAGCTGGTCAATCGCGGCTATATCTATCAGGTGCAAGGCAGCGGAATGTTTTTACGGGAAGAATCTGTAACAGATTATATTAATTTAGGCAGTCTTAGAGGATTAACAAAAGATTTGACTTCAAAAGCAATTGAGACGAAAATTCTATCCTTACACGTGATAGAAGCTGATGAAGAAATAGCAAAAAAATTACGCTGTGAAGTGGGAACAAACCTTTATTATATTAAACGGCTAAGAATTGTAGATAAAGAACCCTTCTCAATTGAAATAAGTTATTTTAAAAAAGATATTGTGCCATACTTAAATGAAGATATTGCATCGAGTTCTATTTACAGTTACCTTATAGAGGACTTAAAATTAAACATTGGTTTTGCTGACAAAGTAATTAACTGCGAAAAAATCGATGAAGCAAGTGCAAGACTGCTGCATGTTAATGAGCTAGATCCAGCCTTGATTATTGAAAATACCGTATGCTTAACGAACGGAATCATCTTTGAATTATCTAAATCAATATTTCATTATCAAAAAGCAAAAATCTTAAATCAAATCACTTTTAAATAAAAAGAGTATTTAAAAATTCTCCTACAGTTTTTAAGCTATATGAACAGTTAGTTTTTATCAATAATCTTTATCGTTGTCCATAAACTCATAATAAAGTTCGATAATTTCTAAAAAAGATTGATAAAACGGCTTGCTGATTATACAAAAATCACAAGTCTTTTTCCTTTGACACGCCATTTTTCTTCATTTCTGTAAGCTTGTTATAAATTGTGGTATTTCTTTCTCCAACGGGTGCGATGATCATGACACCTCCTCTTTCACCTTAATATCCTCTAAATCGGATTCTTCAAAATAGAAAGCACAAATGATTATATCCTTTTACGAGAGGTAATATTTTCTTTTTTGACATGGGGTCCTTAGTTACGGCTCATGGGGCTTTTTTCGTACCAAAAAAAGCCCCCTCATATTCAGGGGGCCCGGCTTGTTAAGCTGATTCTTTTTTCAATTCCGCTACTGGATTATTCCATGTTTCAATCCAGTTTTTAATCGCTGTTACAATAATGATAAATCCTAATACCAGCATGGTGATGGATAGCGTTGCATTTAAAACATTATAGCCCGCAGCTGCCCCGTTTAGATAAACATTTTTGACCATCCAGTAACCTGCATAATTCACTGTTACATAAAGGTAAGCAAGTGGGATTAAGCAAGTTAGCATATAACGGCGCTTGTCAGCAACTCTTAAAATAACTGTAGCTCCAACAATTAAGCCAATGGAAGCCATCAACTGATTAGAAACTCCAAATAGGGCCCAGACAGAGCCAATGTCTCCTGAGAAGAGTAAGTATCCCCAGAGGAAGCAAGCTAAAGCACTGGCAAAAATATTGCCAGGCAGCCAATCCATCCGTTTTAGCGGCTTGTAGAATGCACCACCAAAATCTTGAATCAAATAGCGTGCGACACGAGTTCCGGAATCTATGGCGGTCAAGATAAATAATGCTTCAAACATAATGACAAATTGGAAGAAGAAAGAAGCCAGGTTATTAAACCAAGGAATCGAGGTGAAAATATAGGTCATACCTACAGCAAGCGTAACCGCTCCGCCAGTACGTCCTTCTAAGTCCAATCCGATTTCTTCACTTAAATCATCAAGATGAACCGTTTCCATTCCTAGTGTTCTAAATACTTCCGGTGTAGAGTTGATTGCGAAATAATCAGCAGGTTGAAGTGATGTAGCGGCAACTAATGCCATAATCGCAACAACACATTCCACGAGCATTGCACCGAAACCAACAACTTTAATATCTTCCCAACGATTTAACATTTTAGGAGTAGTTCCAGAACCTACGAAAGCATGGAATCCAGAGATTGCTCCACAAGCAATTGTAATGGAGATAAAAGGCCAAACTGGACCAGCCAGGATTGGGCCTCCACCATGAATGAATTCTGTTACTGCCGGGAATTGAATTGTTGGGTTAACCACAAATACTCCGGCAATCAATGCTACGAAAACACCGATCTTCATAAAGCTACTTAGATAATCACGTGGTGCGAGCAATAACCATACAGGCAATGCCGCTGCAAAGAATGCATAAATAGGAAGAATAATAGATAATTGCGTAACATCAAGAGTCAATAAATCCCCTAAATATGTTCCTTGAATCTGTGGACCAAAGAATACGGCAAGCATGATCAAAGCGAAACCAACAATCGTTGCTGCTTTTAAGTTGCCTGTTTTTCTATGATACAATCCTACGCCTATCGCAATTGGAATCGTAATACCGACAGCGAATGTTCCCCAAGGATTATGCTCCAATGCATGAAGAACCACCATGGATAAGCCAGCCATTGTAATCGTAATGATGAACAACATAGCAAGGCCCGTACAGAATCCAGCAACTGGACCCAATTCCTTCTTAGCAATTTCTGCTAAGGATTCTCCTTTTTGACGCATAGAAGCAAATAAAACGACTGCATCATGAACGGCTCCACCAATAACGGCACCGATTAATAACCAAAGCATAGAGGGCAAATAACCGAATTGAGCAGCAAGGATCGGCCCAACAAGTGGACCTGCTGCAGCAATTGCGGCAAAGTGATGACCAAACGCTACCCATTTATTAGTCGGGACATAATCTTTCCCGTCATCCAAAGCATGGGCTGGCGTTTGCTTCGCTTCCTGCATTTGTTTTAATTTCAAGACTTTAACAGCCATAAACGTACCATATAAACGGTACGCAATCATTAGGATACAAATTGCTCCAATGACTAGTGTAATCGCATTCATTTTTAATCACCCTTTTTGAATTCTTGTTGTGTACCAAGATGCATATACATGTTAAACGCTTTCATGAAAGAATTCAAGGGTTTTGTAAAATTTAATTTAATAGAAAGAGAGAAAAGGCAAAGCAATCCCGAAGGACTGCCTCATCTTATTCAGATTCTCTAACTAAACAAACGTACGTTTCTTCTGCAATCGTCGGAATAATCTTCATTCCAGTAAAGGCCTCAGACTCGTATGCTTGGTAAATTTAGTCCGATGCTCCTTATGGCCACCAACATGTCCTGCACGGTCCAGGAATGTTCCACCACGCATTAAGCTGGCGTCCTTACAGACCTTTCAAGCGAGAAAGGTCTGTAATCTCGGAAATTGAGTATTGCCCACTCTTTATCAAAGAGCAGTCAATGGAGAAAGAGAGGTTTTTTAGCTTTATTTAAAATGTAAATTTATTCAATTTATATGCTATTATGTTAATGTGTTGAAGTGTTTGTAGCAGAACAACTGAAATCAGTGCTGCACAAGAAGATTTGGCCATACTTGGCGAAGGGCAGATACCTGCAGAGCAGATTAACTTAAGAAGCACAGGGCAAGGCAAAGTGTTCTTTATTTTAACAGCGGTTGCAGTGATCTCATTCTTTAGCTGGCTCTATTTCAGGAAAAGAGCCAAAAAGGTTAACAGGAAAGAAAAGAATACTGAAATACGCAAATGATAGAGGTGAAAAAATGAGCCGTTTTTAGCGTGAAGGCATAGATAACGGGCAGCCGGCTCCATTGCCCGATGATATAATTAAACAGGCAGAAGAAAAGCTCGATGTCCTATCACCGGAATCCTGTCTCATTCTTTTTAACTTATTCTATTTTATAGAAAATGACTTGTTTTTATGAAAGAATACAATAAATCGGGTATATGAAAATAGACGGCAGCAACATGGCTAAAATTACCCTAGAATCAGCATACGTCTGGATAGGAGACCTTATTTAATGAACTACAAAAAAATATTAGCACTTGCCATTCCGTCGATTGCTTCTTTTGCGGCGATGACTGCGACAGGAACGATTAATTTGATAATGGTTGGAAGCCTGGGTGCTTTAGCTATTGCGATTGTCGGGGTCACTAACATTATCATGTACAATGTGTGGGCGCTGTTTTCAGGGATTGGCCATACAGTGAATTACCTTGTTGCCCAGCATTATGGTTCAAATAATATGAAACGAGGCATCAAGCAAACGGGGATTGCTCTTTATTTATGTGTGATCGCTAATGCATTCGTTATTCTGGTCGGGCTGTTTGCATCGGAAGCCATTTTATCTGTTATGG
>JBEVEQ010000032.1:0-5670 GCA_040512715.1 Paenisporosarcina sp.
GCATAAATAAAACTCTAACTTTAAGGGGTCACTACCGATCTGAGTGTGCTTTTTGTGCTTTTAGGTATTGAAAATCCCAACCCATATTTCAACCCATATTTATTGAAATAGAAAAAGCACCACCTCAAAGAGATGATGCTTTTTTGGAAGAACCCTTCGTTCCTTAAGGGTTCTCGTGGGTTTGGCACCCAATGATCCCGACTGGGCTCGAACCAGCGACCTCCACCCTGTCAAGGTGGCGCTCTCCCAGCTGAGCTACAAGATCGTTTTACTAGGACAAATTCTATTATATCGCTGTAGGTTAAATAGTCAATGCCCTAGAATCGTATTGTTCACTATTGCTTAGCCTAAGAAGTGGGTCCATTCCGTTTGAACACGTCCGTTGACGATAGTCCAACATTCAATTGCTACTGCTTTACCATCCATCGGTTCGAAGGCTATGGCAGCGCGTTGGAATAAAGGTCCCCAAGTCGTAAGTGGAATTTTGTTTAATAAAGTAGCATGTGGCACCCATTTACCTGGTAGGTAAGGGGATATTTCTGTTGTAAGTAAATCGGCAATTAAATTATACAATTCAGTATGGAATGAAATCATTTCATTCGTAATCACGGGAGCTGCAAAAAAAGTACCGTTCTGTTTGAAGAATCCCAGTGAAGCGAAAGAGATAAGCAATTGCTTTTGTTTTTCACTCCATGGCTTAATGATTTCACCCAGAATTCCTGGATGCACTTGTTCAAAAGTAAATAAGCTAATATGTGGTGGAATTAATGTTTCCTTTGCACGAAGGGCAGCACCTGCTAAATCACGTTGATCTTGTTCCAATTTAGTGGACAATCTATAATCAAATCGAAGTACAAGAACTTGCATACGATTCATTCCTTTCTTAATTGCTCTTTTAAATGATGTTGTTTATACCTTGAGATTTGCGGCACTCTCACATATCGATATGAGGAGTATGCTCGGCAATTTTCCACATAATTAGAGCATATATCCGTGTTTTTTCATAAAGATATGCTGTCAAATTGTTCGGAAATCGTGAATTTTTGAATGAAGCAGGTGAAATCTAGAATAGGCCGGTCGAATGCTCGAATCCGACTAATGAATCCTAGAATACACCCAGTGAATCCTCGAATCCCCTACGTGAAATCGAGAATACGATAAGTCCCTCTACTCCATACTCACTCAACCACCAACTTTTCTAAAACCTGCATCTCTAGCTTCTTTCTCTGAACAAAACCATTCTTCAGGATTTGTTTGTATATAGTGCTGGCTATCTGGTACATGATAGATTTTGTCTCCATCACGATTAATATTTCCTTTGATTAGACAATTACTATTTTCTTCAAAAACTGCTTTATTAAAACCTCGATCTGTAGCATAGTTATCTACTTTCCAAATTCCTTTTTTGGCTTCTTTGGCTATTTCTTGAGCTTCTTCGAATTCTTCTAAATAACGAGTATTTGGAGGGAAGACATATGCCACACGCCCAAGGCCTTCTTTTAAAAGCATCTCTTGCACGGATTCGCCGTCTAAGTAGACGTAGGCAAGTAGTCTACCATAGTCATCCATGCGATCTCCCACATCAAATTCAATTGAAACTTGTCCCGTTTCCATGATTTCTTTGTGACGTGCGCTGGCTTCTTCTCCCCCTGGTTGTTTACCCAGTGTTTGATGTCTGACTTCAGGAGTATCTAAAAGTAAATAGCGAATCGTTTCAATCTTTCCGTTATACTTAACTTTAATGGTATCGCCGTCGATTACTTCGTCTAGTACAACTGGAATATGCTCTATCGTATTGGTTGTTTTAGTTGATTTAATTGGTTGTTCTTCACACGCTGTCAATAATAATAATATGGAACAGCAGAGTAGCCATTTTTTCATTTGTCATCACCTGTACATATGGTATCATATTCTATTTTTTCATGTAGAAAGGGTTTTATTATGAAACGAATGATTGAATTAGATTTTGCTTACGATTTTGACCGTGTATTAGATCGGCTATCGATGGATCCAATTATTTCATTAAATAAAAAACAGAGATGGGTTCGCATTCCTCTTAAAGAAGGGAAAATTCTTACCTTGCTTGCAACTGGAACATCTGACAAACCAATATTTGAACTTGAAGGTGTTGAATCTGAAGAACAGGCAAACTTGGTAAAAGAGATTTTCCACTTCGATCGATCTCTAGAGCCAATTCAAGAGCATTTTGCATCAACTAATTTATCAACCATTTTTGATGAACATAAGGGGACACCGATTGTACGTGAATTTTCTCTATACTCAACGTTAATGAAGAGTATTATTCACCAACAGTTGAATTTATCGTTTGCTCATACATTAACAACAAGATTTGTTCATACATATGGTCAGGAAATTGATGGTGTGTGGTTTTATCCAACTCCAGAGAAAATTGGACAGCTACAAGTGGAGGCATTAAGAGAACTCCAATTTAGTACACGCAAAGCTGAATATGTTATTGGTGTATCTCAAGCCATCGCAAGTGGAGAATTAGATCTTGATAAATTGGCACTTGAAGACGATGATACAATCACACAAACCCTCATTAAATACAGAGGAATTGGACCATGGACAGCACAAAGCTTTTTATTGTTTGGACTTGGACGACCGAATTTATTTCCATTAGCGGACATTGGTCTTCAAAATGCATTAAAAAAATTGTGGGGGTCGGCTGAGAAACCGAGGGCTGATGAAATTGCTTCACATTTTCCAAAATGGTCACCATTCCTAAGCTATGCCTCTCTCTATTTATGGAGAAGTATAGAGTAAGTTCCGTCGAAATATGTATATCTAGGTCACACTCATACATGCTAAAATAAAGGCTATCAATCTCAATTAAACGATTAGTTGATAGTAAGGGAATCTGTGACCTCCAGTGGAAAAATATATGGAGCAAAACAGCGGAGGCTCGGTGCTCGCCCACGGAAAGCGCAGCTATTTTGCGGAATATCAAAAGTAGCATTATTCAGCATGTTTTATTAGAAATCAAAGAAAAGTTGTATTGCTTATCATTTTACCTTAACCGAAAGTGTTAAGTGTTCTGAGCAAGTCATTTAGGGAGACACAACATGAAGATTAAAGATTGGGATAAAAGTTTAAAAGCAAGGTTAATCGGTGAGGCATTCATGAATATTACGTTTTGGATGTTCTTCCCGTTTCTTGCGATTTATTTTGCAGAGGAATTCGGAAAAACAACGGCAGGCTTTTTACTCATTTTGTCTCAAGTTTTCTCGGTTGCTGCCAATTTAGTTGGCGGATATTGTGCTGATCAATTTGGTCGTCGTACCATGATGGTCATTTCGTCATTTGGACAAGGTGCAGCTTTTTTCTTATTTGCCTTCGCTAATTCGCCATTTTTAGATTCACCAGGATTAGGATTTATCGCGTTTACCATTGCCAGTGTGTTCGGTTCTTTGTACTGGCCAGCTAGTCAAGCAATGGTCGCTGATGTCGTTCCAGAAGAACATAGAGGGGAAGTCTTTGCGGTTTTCTATACGTCCATCAATATTGCGGTCGTTATTGGACCAATTTTAGGTGGTATTTTCTTCTTTAGTGCACGTTTTGGTTTAATGGTTGTCGCAGGTTTAGTTTGTATATTGTTAGCATGGATTTTAATTAAATTCACGAAAGAAACACTACCAACGAATGCTGAAAATCTTGCAACGGATACACCTAAGGGAGTTTTGCATGCAATTCGCGTTCAAGTGAAGGATTATGGCGTTATTATGCAGGATAAACTGTTTTTACTGTTTATCATTGCCGGTGTGTTAAGTGCACAAACCTTCATGCAACTAGACTTGTTACTACCTGTGTATGTTAAAGAAATGATTGATAACCCGCAACTTATGTCGGTATTCGGTCAGGATTTCAAATTAACAGGTGAGTTAGCATTTAGTGTCTTAATTTCGGAAAATGGTTTGCTCGTTGCATTACTCACTGTAGCAGTTACTCGTTTTGTGATGAAATTCAGCGAAAAGAATGTCTTCTTCATTTCATCTATTTTATATACGATTGCAATGATGGTTTTCGCTCTTTTTGATTTGTTTTGGATATTCATATTAGCCATGGCTATCTTTACATTTGGCGAATTAATGATTGTGGGCTTGTCTCAAAGCTTTATTTCAAAGCTGGCACCGGAGCATATGAGGGGTCAATATTTTGCAGCAGCTAGTTTACGCTATACAGTAGGCAGGATGATTGCGCCTCTATCTATTCCGATGACAGTATGGTTTGGATTCTTTTGGACATTTACAATCATCGCGGTTCTATCCTTACTTAGTGCCTTTGTGTATTATTTGATGTTTTATTTATATGAACAAAAAAAGACAGCTTCTCCTGAAATTTAAGGGGAAGCTGTTTATGTATGGCATGTTTGATTATTTTTCTTCAAATTTATTGTTTCAATGTTTCGTTTTCTTCAGTATCATCAAAGTAAATGAAAGCCTCTTCCTCTAATTCGTTTAAGCGATCTTTATTGATTCCTAAGCTTAAGCTTCCTGAAAAGATAGGTTCCCACCAAGTTTCTGTTTTTAACATGTTTTTTCCTCCCTTATGTTTTCTTAGTTGTTTGACAGTTCTTTACCCATAAAAGTAACAGTCTTAAACAAAGTTTTGACAAAATGAAACAAATTTCCTAAAAGGAGTGTTGAATCACTTGAAGAAAACAACGTTTGCTCTTATCGGAACCGGCATTGTAGGAGAGCGTATTATCAATCAGATTTTGGGCCATTCTACTTGTGAAATCGTGGCGATATATGATGAAAATACAACACGTTTACAAGAAATGAAAACAAAATATAACTTGCATAGTTTGACATCATTACAAGAAATATGGGCTTTAAAACCTGACTGGGTGTATATTGGAACACCACCTAATCAACATGCGGATCTTACAGAGCTTGCTGCTAAACAGGGCTGTCATGTTTTATCTGAAAAACCACTTGCACATGATGTAAGCGCTGGTGAACGCATGGTCGAAGTGACAAAAGAAATGAACGTCCACTCAGCCATGCATTTTCCGCTTATGTATAGTGATGCAGTCCAATCTTTGATGGCTGCTGTAAAAGACGGTTCATTAGGAAGCATAGAAAGAATCGAGCTTCAAACCTATTTTCCACATTGGCCGAGATTGTGGCAACAAAATCCGTGGATTGCATCACGCGAGCAAGGTGGCTTTATAAGAGAAGTATTTCCACATTACTTTCAAATCATGTATAGACTATTTAATCATTTTTCTATACAGGCATTTCAAACCAATTATCCTGAAAATATAGAATTGTGTGAAACTAGTACAATTGCATTTGGTCAGACGGATAAAGGAATTCCAATTTTGATTAATGGCCAATCAGGGATTGCCAAAGAAGAGGAATTAACTTTTACGATTTATGGTTCAAAAAAAGTGCTGACATTAAAAAACTGGTCTGTGCTATTGGAATCGGAATTTAATCAAAAGACAAGGGAAATCAAGCCAAGCGTGAAAGCTCCAACACTATTTGAAGAGTGTCATGCCATTACACAAAAACAAGATGCTTATCTGGTTTCATTTGAAGAAGGATTAATCGTTCAAAAATGGATTGACCAATTTCTCTCATAGTCTCTTCTTCGAGCATATCGAACCTCTTGATTTTTTTGAATATTTATTCGCATGGACTA
>JBEVEQ010000061.1:0-3891 GCA_040512715.1 Paenisporosarcina sp.
ACAGTTGAAGAAGCAGTTCTTCAGGGAGGGTTTGGTAGCAGTGTTATTGAATTCTTAAGTGATCATCAATATCCTAGTACCGTAGTAAGTCGAATGGGAATACCTGATCATTTTATCGAACACGGAAGTGTTGAAGAATTATTGGAAGAAATTCACTTAACATCTGATGAATTAGTCGAAAGAATAGAGGATGTTATAAAAGAAAAACGTCAGACAGGTACACATGTGCTATGACTAAAATACCAAAAGAACGAGTGGACATTTTGTTAGTTGAACGTGGTTTAAGTGAAACACGTGAAAAAGCAAAACGTGCCATCATGGCTGGGACAGTATTTTCAAATGAAAACCGACTCGAAAAACCAGGAGAAAAAATTGCTATTGATTCTCCGCTTCAAGTAACAGGAAATACGTTAAAGTATGTTAGTCGAGGTGGTCTGAAGCTTGAAAAAGCCCTACAAGTTTTTGATTTAGATGTAACTGGTAAGTTAATGTTGGATATCGGTGCTTCAACAGGTGGATTTACGGATTGTGCATTGCAAAATGGAGCGAAGCATTGTTATGCTCTTGATGTTGGGTATAATCAGCTAGCTTGGAAAATTCGACAAGACGAACGCGTAACGGTTATGGAACGGACTAATTTTCGATATGTAACAGCAGCTGATTTAACTAAAGGGATGCCTGAGTTTGCGACAATCGATGTCTCTTTTATATCGCTAAAGTTGATTTTACCTGTATTAAAAACATTACTTGTACCAGGTAGCAGTGTCATCGCATTAGTCAAACCACAATTTGAGGCTGGGAAAGATAATGTTGGGAAAAAAGGTGTTGTTCGAGACGCAAAAATCCATTATTCAGTATTAGAAACAATAGCTCAGTTTGCTCAGAACGTTGGGTTCACTTTACAAAATGCTTCGTTTTCTCCCATTACTGGGGGAGAAGGGAATATTGAATTTTTATTCCATTTGATTGCTAAGGAATCTGCAGAGCCTGTTTATACAAACGACCAATTAAAATTATTAGTTCAAGAAGCGCATAAACAATTAACTTAAACACGTCCTATTAAGGGCGTGTTTTTTCTTGTTTGTCTGAATCGTAGATGGTACGATATGAGATATTAAGTATATTTATTCATTATTAGGAGTGACTTTATGTGAACAAAGGACAACGCCATATTCGAATACGAGATATCATCGCAAATCATGAAATTGAAACACAGGATGATTTAGTCGATATTTTGAAAAATGCAGGTTACAACGTTACTCAAGCAACTGTTTCAAGAGACATTAAAGAATTACATTTGGTTAAAGTTCCTTTGCAAGATGGTCGCTATAAATATAGTCTACCAGCTGATCAACGTTTCAATCCTATGCAAAAACTACATCGTGCATTAACCGATGCTTTTGTTAGTATTGATGGTGCAAGCCATTTTTTAGTTATGAAAACATTGCCTGGTAACGCGCACGCTATTGGATCTCTTATTGACCACTTAGATTGGCGTGAAATTTTAGGAACCATTTGTGGAGACGATACATGTCTTATTATTTGTCGTGACGTAACGGAACGAGATATTATTAAAACAAGATTGTTAGAGATGCTATAAACGAGGTGAGATTTCATGCTGAAGGAATTATCGATTAAAAACTTTGCGATTATTGAAGAAGTATCAGTAAGTTTTACTGACGGTTTAACTGTATTAACAGGTGAAACCGGTGCAGGTAAATCTATAATTATCGATGCGGTCCATTTATTAGCCGGTGGTAGAGGGTCTCAAGAATTTATTCGTCATGGAGCTAAAAAGGCAGAGTTGGAAGGACTTTTTTTCATTCAAGATGAAAATCATCCAGTATTTAATAAGCTGATTGAATTTGGAATTGAATCTGATGATGATACGATTATTTTAAGAAGAGATATTAATGATCATGGAAAGAGTGTTTGTCGTGTCAATGGACGATTAGTAACCATCGCTATTTTGAGAGAAGTTGGTGGATCGCTAATCGATATTCATGGACAACATGAGAGCCAAGAATTAATGGATGATCGGTTACATATTTCCTTATTAGATCAATTTGCAGGTAAAGAATTAATGGTACATAAAGAGCAATATCAACATACATATAATACGTATAAAAAGTTAAAAAAAGAGTTTACTAGTATAAACGATAATGAGCAACAAATTGCCCAAAAAATCGATTTGTTTGAATATCAAATACGTGAAATTGATGCCGTTCAATTAAACGAAGGTGAAGAAGAAATATTATCAGAAGAAAGAAAAAAACACCAGAATTATCATCGAACGTTTGAAAAGATTTCGAAGGCATATGAAGCTATTCATCATGAATCTAGAGGTTTGGACTGGATTGGACAAGCAATGAGCGAATTGAACGATGTAGCATCGTATGACGATCAATTCCGGGACTCTTCTGAGACGATAGCATCTTCCTTTTATTCTTTACAAGAATCCGCTTATTATTTAAAGGGAATATTGGATGAAATGGAATTTGATGAGGGAAGATTGAATGTTATAGAAGATCGTTTGGCTGCCATTCAATCGATGAAGCGGAAATATGGATCATCTATAGAAGATATTCTTCGGTACCGCGAAAAAATAGGTATTGAACTGGACGAACTAATTAACCGGGATGAACGTGTACAAATGCGTCAAAAAGAGTTAACTAAAATTGAAGCTGAATTGGATACAAAAGCGAATAAATTAACAAATTTACGAAAATCAGCTGCAGTTGAATTAAGCCAATCAATTTTAACTCAACTTCATGAATTGTATATGGAAAAGGCAACATTTCACGTAAAATTTTTGCCTCATCAGGAATTCGATAAAGACGGAAAAGATTCTTTGTCGTTTTATATGTCTACAAATGTTGGCGAACCTGAAAAACCTTTGTCAAAAATTGCTTCAGGTGGAGAACTATCACGTATGATGCTCGCTCTGAAGAGTATTTTTTCTAAACATCAAGGAATTACTTCCATTATCTTTGATGAAGTGGATACAGGTGTTAGCGGTCGAGTAGCACAAGCAATTGCTGAAAAAATTTCAAGCATTTCGAATTCATCTCAGGTATTATGTATTACACATTTGCCTCAAGTAGCAGCAATGGCAGATCAACAATTATTAATTGCTAAAGAAGTACTTGATGAAAGAACTATTACTACCTTAACTGAAGTATCAGGTAAAGAGCGAGTCCATGAACTAAGTCGAATGATGTCTGGTGCCGAAATTACGACACGAACTTTAGATCACGCAACCGAGCTTTTATCCACTGCTGAAGAGCGAAAAAAAATAAATAAATAATGTATAACGAAAAGCACTTGCTGTTAAAGCAATGTGCTTTTTTTCGAAAAAATTACCTTTCATAACTACTCAGAGGTGACACATAGTAAGAACATCTTGATGAATGGGGGTGAAATATGCGATGGAATTTAAGTAAGCGAATGATTGTTTTAGGGTCACTCTTCTTCATGTCAATGCCGATTCATTCATTTGCAAATTCCAATGAGTTAATTCCAATGGGACAATCGATTGGCGTACAACTAAAATTAGAAAAAGTAACATTTGTACATGACGTGCTGATTGAAGACGAAATTTGGTTTAAAAGTGGAGATCAAATTTTAAAAGTCGGTGAAGAAACGATTGAAACCACGAAAGACTGGAAAAAAGTTTCTTCAAAAGTAAAGGCAAGTGAGGTCAACATATCGTTTAATCGTGACAATAAAAACCATCTTATCACCGTTTCCAAGAATCAACTGAGTGAATTACTTCCTTTTATGCGAGACCATACAGAGGGTATTGGTACATTAACATATGTAGACCCAAAAACAAGTGAATATGGTGCACTAGGTCATCAAATAGTGGATCAGCAAATTGAGAAAATTCCT
>JBEVEQ010000094.1:0-2782 GCA_040512715.1 Paenisporosarcina sp.
ACAAACTTTCTTGCCTTGAAGTGCTAATGCAGTTCCAAGGTTAGCGGTGGTCGTCGTTTTACCGACGCCCCCTTTCCCTGAAGTTATAACGATGGCTTCTCCCACATCAGCTTCCTCCTTTAAATGTAGATAATTGCGGTCTTAATAAACGTAATTCTTGCAAACGATCAATTGCAATAAAACCATTAGCGTGTAAATACGCACATTCCATTTCAGGTTGCTCTGATAATATGGTCAATTCATCTGTCATGATTTCAAGAGCATCAGCAATCATTAAATGTGTGGCTTCTAACCAAGAAGCAGCAATCACAGCATCGGTATTACCATTTGCCCCAGCATGTGCAATCCCTTTTAATCGGCCAAGTACAAAAATATTCCCACCTGCAACAATCCGGCCGTTTGGATTAACATCTCCCACAACGACTAAATCGCCTTCAGCAGTAACAATTTGACCCGAGCGAACAATCCCTACATATGTTTCAGATTGTCTCTCTAAAATTCGACGATTGCTTTCTTCTACAGTAATCACATCACTTTGAACTTTAGATACTCGTAAATGTGGTGATGTGTGAACGCAAGCAATTAATTCTTTGATTTGTTCTTCTGAACAATAGCGATGTCCTACTTGTAGTAGAACTTCAGCTTGTCCTTCAATACCTTCGTCAGATACTTTGTGTTTCAGTTCTTCAACTATATCAGCGTAAGCGCATTGATCATCTAGCCGAAGCACTAGGCCGTCTTTTGTCCCTTTTATATAGACAAGTTGCTTTTTCGTCAAATGCGTCACCTCACGCGTAAAATTCGAATTTATGACGGTTGGTTCAAACTTTGAATGAACCTTGCATTAATTAAGTACTTAAATGCCCATCCTAACATAATAAGAAAAATGGAATTGGCAATCATAGTTGGAATTAGTTTCCCATAAACAAAATTAGTCAAGGACATGTCAGTTAATCCTATTAATAAGAAAAACTGATATAAAACAAATTCCAGTAAAGCAACCAACAATAAAGACAATGTTGTGGTTACCAGTAAATGTTGATGGATATATCGAACAATGAAACTCGCAATTAAACATATTAATGGATATAAAAATGAATACAATCCAATAATATCAATGTAAGTCACATCATACAATAGTCCAAATATTAAGCCATAACCCATAGCTCGATTCCGACTATAATAAATCGAGATAAAGATTAAGTACATAATTAAAAATCGAGGAACTAAAAAACGGTATTCTCCAAAAAGTTCAATGGGTGAAAACAAACCAAAGACAGGCTCTAAAAAAAATAAAACAATAGCAATGAGAGGAATAACGAATCGAATCATGAAGGATCCTCTTCTTTTTCCTCTTCATCAGTTACTTTACCATCAATTCCACTAGCTTTAGGCATTGATCTCTTGGCTATCATAACATGATCTAATAGAGCAAAATCAGCTGACGGTTTAACATACGCCATTTTTGTTAAACCAAAATCATCGGTCGTCACTTCGGTAATTTCACCTATAAAAAGACTTTTAGGGAAAATTCCACCTAAGCCAGATGACATAACTTTTTGTCCAACTTTAATTTCAATATTTGAATCGATACGTTTTAATATCAATTCGTTTCTTTCATCATCATATCCTTCTATTAAACCAAAGACTTCTTTTTCACCATCAACTGTAACCATAGCAGATACACGATAATTAGGATTTTGAGTCGATAACAATTCGACGGTTGAAGTAAATGGTGTAGCTAAAAATACTTTACCAATTAATCCTTGGGATGTAATGACAGCCATATTAACTTCTACACCATGAATCGTGCCTTTGTCGAGAACAACTTTTTCTTCCCACTGATCAGGATTCCTTGCGATTACTGTCGCTTGAATCGGCTCATACTTTCGAAGATCTTCTTGTTTGTCTACAATTTCGCGTAATCTCGAATTCTCCGAAGCTAAATCATTAACGTCAGCTTGCAATTTAGCAAACTCTTCTAAACGACTTTTTAATCGTTTATTTTCATCGTATGTGTTTAACAAAGAATCGACATTTTCGAAAACACCTGTTATGTATTTTGTTGGTTTTGAAAATATAGATTGTCCAAAACCAACTACATCTTTAATAAGTTGTTCAGGTAAAGACGCATGATCACGATCTTTAAGAGAGAAACTGATCAATGCCACAAGAAAAATTACCCCGACAAGCAGCATGATCAATCGCTTATTCGAAAAAAAATGTGGCATTGAAGCGAACCTCCTTAATGTTTAGACTGTTGTCGAATGACATTCAAATGATCTAATGCCATACCAGTACCAATTGCCACACAGTCCAATGGATTTTCTGCGATAAAGACCGGCATACTTGTTTCGTCGCTGATGACTTTATCTAAGTTTTTAAGAAGTGCTCCACCGCCAGTAAGAACTATTCCACGTTCCATCACGTCAGCTGATAATTCAGGAGGCGTTTGTTCCAAAGTCTTTTTAACCCCATCTATTATGGCAGCAATTGATTCACGAAGAGCTTCAGCAATTTCCTGAGAAGTAATTTCAATTGTTTTAGGAAGTCCTGTTACTAAATCACGACCACGAATTTCCATCGTTTCAACGTTATCAATTACTTTTGCAGATCCAATTTCCATTTTAATAGCTTCAGAGGTACGTTCACCAATAGTTAAATTATACGTCTTACGAATATAGCTAGTAATAGCGTGATCCATTGCATCACCAGCTACACGTACCGATTCACTAGTAACAATACCACCTAGTGATATAACAGCTACTTCAGTAGTTCCGCC
>JBEVEQ010000097.1:0-4146 GCA_040512715.1 Paenisporosarcina sp.
TGGAATCAGGCATTACAGAAGCTCATCGTTTTTATGAAGAGAAGATGGAATATGACAAATGGTGTTATTCCTTCATCAAAAAAATTGATTAATCTTTATTGGATATAAAAGGAAGGTTTTCAGTTTAGAAGTAGAGAATAGTATAGTTATCCAACTACTTAGTCTAATGGGAGAATGATAAATGATCGATCCATCGCTACAATTTATTGAATTTATTCGTATGGATGAAGAAGATATTAATTCCTATAGCCACTTAGCTGGCTCTTATGCCATCATCCAAGTTCGTGATGAGATTCTTTTTGGTTATAATCGATTCCGAAATAGATGGGAACTGCCTGCAGGAAGACGCGAAGGAAACGAGTCACCCAAGGAATGTGCCATTCGCGAATTATTTGAAGAAACCGGACAAAAAGTTGAACATTTAGCATTTCAAGGAATCGCTAAAATAAAAAACCTTGATAATCAATCCATTAAATACAATCCAATTTTCTATTGCAAGATTGACGAACTGAGTGACTTTATTCCAAATGAAGAAATGGATCGTATTACACTATGGAATTTATCAAGAGATATTGGTCCAGTCGATCAAGTTGACCTGCAAATTTGGAAAGCTTTAAAGGTGTTCACTCAGACAGTGCTTTAAGTTTTAGGAGATGATGCAGATGGAACACTGGAAAACGATTAGCTCACATTATATTTATCAATCACCTTTTGGAAACCTACGTAAAGATACATGTGAATTACCCAATGGTCAGATCATTCAAGATTATTATGTGAATGAATATAGTGATTGGGTAAATGCAATCGTTATCACGAAAGAGAAGGAAGTTGTTTTAGTTAAACAATACCGCCATGGCACTCAAAGTAGTTTTCTAGAAGGTCCTGCTGGGAAGCCAGAAAATAATGAGACGATGGCAGAAGCGATTGTTCGTGAGGTAAAAGAAGAAACTGGATTTGTTTCTAATTTGCCGCCTGTTTTATTAGGTGAATTTTATGTGAATCCAGCAACACAAAACAACAAAGTTTATAGCTTTCTAATTACCGAAGCTGAATTAGTCACTGAACAAGAACTAGATGACACTGAAATAATTGATGTACATAAGTATGACATGGGTACCATGTGCCATTTGATAAAGACAAATGAAATTAATCATTTATTTACGGTTAATGCTTTTTATCTAAGTAAAGAATTGCTGCTGACTCAAATATATAAATAGGGGGACTTATTCATGAAAGCTGTCATTATTTATTCACAAGGGTCTGCTTGAAAAACTGGTAAACCCCATTGGGAACAGGAATTAGTTTCACATCGTACATACTTAGTAGAAACCACACAAGAGACATTAGTAGCTGCTGGACCATTTATGGATCATACAGGCGGTTAAGTAATTTTGGATGTCCAAGAGTTAAATGAAGCAGAAGAAATAGCTAAAAATGACCCTGCAGTCCTAGAATATAAATTTAACTATAACGTTCACCCTTGGGAACCATTAGAAGGGAATCTTAAATAGAATAGAGGATTACATCATGACATCCATCTATGTAGATTGGGGCTTGTCCCGTGTGAAACTAACATGGATTCCTTCAAAGCAACCACCCATACCAGAATTTATCACCAGCGTGCATGGTCTATGTTTTTTAGACAATCAATTGCTTTTGGTGGATATTAAAAAACGTGGTTGGAATTTCCCTGGAGGTCATATCGAGTTAAACGAAACCCCATTAGAATGTGTAAAACGTGAAGTTATGGAAGAAGCATGCGTTGAAGGTGACTGTGAATACCTTGGCTACGTGGAGGTAAATCACAATGAAAATCCGAATTGGAAAAGTAACAGTCCCTATCCAGTAATCGGCTATCAAACATTTTATCGAATGGACATTACGAACGTTTTACCATTCGCTAAACAGTTTGAATCCCAAGAACGAAAATTCATTCCTCCAAATGAAAGCACAAATTATGTAGTCGATTGGCATGAGGTTTATGAAGAGATTTTGCAAACTGCTTTAGTACATTTTTGATAACAAATGAATTCCAAGTAGGGGTGTTAATTTTGATTGAACTTGAAGTAATGGTAAATAAATTGAACACGACATTAAAAATCAATTCATTTGGAGCGGATTCATCTTTCAAACGATTTTTACCAGATGCTTATGAGTCTATTAACTATGATTGGAAATCAAATTTCGAACATCCGTTTACTGAATTATTTAATGGACTAATGATTAAAGGATCCCCCTATATTAATAAAGTGTTTCTTGCTGTTTTTCCAACAGATGATATCTTGAAAAGATTTATTAGTGAAGGTGAAGATGGAGATTTACTATTCATGCATCATCCATTGTTAATGGAATGCGGAGACCCCAAAGGTCAATGGGGACGTGGGTTTGTTCCAATTAAGGAAGAGTATATTAGACAGATCAAAGAAAAAAATTTATCTGTTTACACGTGCCATCTTCCATTGGATTATCATCCTGAATTGGGAACAAGTGTGGCAATTTCAAAATCTTTAAATACAGAAATTATTGATGGTTTTATACCACTAAATCATTTTGGTGATTTAATATTAATATGTTCGATTCAAAAAACCAGTACTGACGATTTTATTACAACATTAAAAGAACTTTTCCATATTCCCTATGTCGATTTTGAAGGTAAAAAACATAGAAATATTGAAAAAATTGCAATAGTTGCTGGATGTGGCGACAAGGTTGAATGGATGAAGGAAGCTGCAAGTAAGGGCGTCCAAGCTTATATTACTGGAGAAATTCATTGTCACATTAATAGCGATTACGGAAAACAAAAATATAAAACCATAAAAGAATATGCGTTAACAACACCAATGTCTCTAATAGGTGTTTCTCATTCAGCATCCGAATATCTTGTAAAAAAGACATTAATCAAAGATTGGTTTGAACACAATTTTGATGTTCAGACTGTCATGATTCCACAAGAAAATTGGTGGTTATAACTTAGAAATCATAAATACACTAGGATTATCCATGTGTGTTTATGATCTAATACCTTATATAGAGGATGGAAGTGTCATCATGTTAGAAAAGTTCACTATACCTATTAAAGCATTTAATCAAGATAGAATAATTCGGGTTTATACTCCCACAGATTATGAAAATGAAACAAAACATTACCCAGTTCTCTATATGCATGATGGACAAAATGTATTTGAAGATAAAGATGCGATACACGGTGTTTCATTAGGATTAAAAGATTACTTAGATTCATACAAGTTAGAGATTATTGTTGTAGGAATTGATACTAATACTGAAGGGGATGAAAGAAAGAATGAGTACTGCCCGTGGGTCGACGGTGAATTCAGCAAGAATTTCTTAGGAGAGCCTAGTTATACTGGTGGTAAAGGCGATGCTTATGTAGATTTTATAGTAAATGAGCTTAAGCCTTATATCGATTCTAAATACCGCACTATCGAATCGACTAGTATCGGGGGAGTTTCATTAGGCGGATTAATTTCAACATATGCTGCATGTAAATACCCGGATATCTTTAGAAATGTGATCACTATTTCTTCAGCCTTTTGGCGCAATCAAGAAGAAATTGAGGAGCTCTTAAGAAACTCAGACTTATCTTCCATAGAAAGATTTTACATGGATAGTGGAACAACTGAATCAAGGGATAACGTAAGAATCAGTAAAGGATTTTTAGAATCGAACCAACGTATTCATACTATCATCAAAGAAAAAGTACCTAACTCAAAATTCCTTGTTTTTGAAGATGCAGAACACCACTACTCCTATTTTAAAGAAAGAGTCCATGGAATTTTTACATACTTATTTCCGTAAATAAACCTGGTGGTTAAAAGCTAGAATCATAAAAACGCTTGGCATAACCAAGCGTTTTTTCTCTATATCATTCCCTATTTCCTCAGCCATTCCAGTAAATCTTTAACCATTTCAGAAGAAAATATGTGGTTATTGTTTTCATAAATAATAAGGGTAACGTTGTCACGTCCTCCAGTTTCAGTGAGATAATGAAAATAATCCTCTTGTCCTCTTATTGAAACAGTAGTGTCTGAATCCCCATGCATAAGAAGTACAGGAGATTCACAATTGGTTTTTCCAACAGGGTTATACGTATTCATCAACTGTTCTTCTTCTAAAGGAAGAGAAGTT
>JBEVEQ010000103.1:0-3992 GCA_040512715.1 Paenisporosarcina sp.
CGGCGACTCCACCCTGGGCATCTACCAGGCCAACTACCGGCTCGGCATCGTCATGATGGTGCTGGTGACCGTCTTCCAGTTCGCCTGGCAGCCCTTCTTCCTGCACCGCGCCGGCGACGACGACGCCATATATAGATGTTCAAAGTAGACCTGAGAAAATGGGTGGAGCATTTGCCACTTACATTGGTCCAGAGGCTGCACCATATATGTATTGTAATTTTAACGGAACATCGAATGATGTTCGTGTATTCGCTCATGAAGCTGGTCATGCATTTCAATTTTATATGACTCGAGATAAAAATATTCACGAATATATTATTCCATTTGATTCTGCAGAATTGTTTTCATTTACCATGGAACGCTTAGTTTGGCCATGGATGGAACTATTTTTTGGAAGTGAAGTGGAAAGGTATAAATATGAACATCTTATCCAAGGTCTTATGTATATGCCAATAGCATCTGTAGTTGATGAGTTTGAACATTATTTATATGAATTTCCAAATTCGACCTCACTTGAAAGAAAACAAAAGTGGAACAAACTAGAACGCGAATACATGCCAGAAAAAGACTATGATCAAAATGAATTTTTGGAACAGGGTATGGGGTTTTATGAATATTCACATATTTTCACGACGCCCTTTTACTTTATTGATTACGACTTAGCTCATTTTTGTTCATTACAGATGTGGATGAAGCAACAAAAAGAAGGGATACCACTTATAGATTCTTTCATTAGTATGTGTAAAAGTGGTGGAAGCTTATCGTTCCAAGACCTGATTGCTCGTGCAAATCTTAAGTCTCCATTTGAAGAAAATAGTTTGCCGGCTATACTTGAGGGAGTACAAGCGTGGTTAAATAAGGTGGACCATCAAAAATTTTAGTTTTAATTAGGAGTTGAAGAGTTTGAAAGAGATTCGATTGAATGCTGAATTATTACGTAGAAGAGTTCCTAACTTGACCGTGGCAGCAAAATCAATTGGAATTCGACCAGCCACAGTCTCTAATTTATGTACAGGAAAGATTGACCTTGGTAAAGCGGAAGTAAGAACATTAGTTGGTTTAGCTTCACTAGCAAAATGTTCAGTAGATGAACTAATCATAAGAGAGGTGAAGGGAAACATGATAGCGACCCAAATTAAAGTGTTAGATTTTTTTGCTCCATTGGTTGCTGGCGGAACGGTAGGAATTGTTGCTCGACCAGGTATGGGACAATTAGTCATACTAGCGGAGCTATTACATCGTCTGAAAGAAACTACATATAAAACGATACTATTAATGCCAGAAGCCCCATCAGCAGACATGAAAGAGTTAGCAGAACTAGTGGATTATGTGGTTAGTTCAATTGAGGAAGCATTTGATGAGATGACAAAACTAGATTCAGAGATCATCTTTGTTACGGATCGAAGTTATTTAGTTTCAGGTGACCTATTAGATTTGCAGGACCGTTTAGTTAATCAAGAAACAAGAGAAATCACAACGGTTTTAGTAGATGTATCCGGAGATGTCGTTGATGAAGAAATGCCATATGGTCCTTTAGAAACTCTTTGGCAATTAGATGCTGACCTGGCAGCTAGACAACTATTTCCTGCCGTTCATCCTCTACATTCAACTTCTTCAATTGTGGAAGGTATCGATTTAGACCAGAAACATTTTTCTTTGAGACAACGAGCGCAACAATTACTTCGACGTTATAAAGAATTACGTTCGTTTGTAAATGTGCATGGAAAAGATCGACTTCAGGAAAAGGATGTTGTGATTTTTAAACGTGGTGAATTACTAGAAACTTATTTTACGCAGCCTTTTTATGTTGCAGAAGCTTTTACAAAACAAATGGGACTAGATGTATCATTAACAGATACCTTACGTGACGTTGAAATTATTTTAGATGGAAGAACAGACGTACTTAAACCTGAACAATTACTATATATAGGCAGTATCGATGAATCTGTGTTATAATAAGTAAATGGAATTAATTGTATATCGCATGAAATACCTTGCATCTTCTAGAATCTTCGCCTTAAGGCAGTTAGTGTTCTACAAGAATGTCTAGGTATTTTTTTTGTGATATTTATTTTTCTTTCGTGGATTTTTATTTACAGAATGAGATGGAGGAAAATTAGATGAAAAAAACGGCACTTATATACTGCGAAAATCATTTTGGCACAATGGATGGAAAAACAGCGAACGGTTTGATTCGGAGTTCAGGCAAATATCAAATCGTTGGAGTAATAGATAGTACGAAAGCGGGAATGGATTCAGGTATGGTTCTTGAAGGAGTAAACAATGGAATTCCTTTGTTTGCAAATCTAGAAAATGCATTAGCCATTTTGCCAGCGATACCTCACCAGTTTATATATGGAATAGCACCTGCGGATGCATTTTTGAAAGAGGAAGAAAGAAATATTATTTTAGAAGCGATGAAACAAGGGATGAACATTGTGAATCCCCTTCAAGAGTTTTTAACTGATGATGAACAATTTGTTAATGCTGCTCTTCACTATGGTGTCGGCATTGAAGATGTAAGAATGCCTCCATTAAAAAAGGATTTACATCTTTTTTCAGGGAGAATATTACACATTGATACACCGATTGTTGCTGTATTAGGAACAGATGGTGCAGTTGGAAAAAGAACGACTTCTGTCATTCTTGAAGCAGCTCTGCAAGCAAAAGGCTTGAAAGTTGCATTCATCGCAACAGGACAAACGGGACTCATTCAAGGGGCTAGGTATGGTGTTGCGATTGATGCCATTCCTTCACAATATATTACTGGTGAAATTGAAAACGAAATTATGAAAGCTTATGACGATGAAAATCCAGATATTATTATTGTTGAAGGTCAAGGTGCTTTAAGTCACCCATCATATATTAGCTCAAGCGGTATCTTAAAAGGTTCTAGACCTGGAGCAGTGATTGTTCAACATCCTCCTATGAGGAAGATGTTAGGTGATTTTAGCTTCATGCCAATGCCTACGGTTAAAAGTGAAATAGAACTGATTGAAAATTTCTCACAATCTAAAGTGGTTGCGATTACAATCAATCATGAGAATATGTCTGATCAAGAGATTGAAGATGTTGTTGTAGCTTATGAAAATCAATTGCATTTACCAACAACAGATGTATTAAAACACGGGAGTGACAAGCTAGTAGAAAGCGTTCTTGAAGCGTTTCCTCAGTTAGCTAATCGTCAAAAGAAAGCTTTAGCCAATTGACTCTTTCTGTATCACCGCGTATCGAAATAAACCTTGTGAAAATTGCTCACAATGTAGAGATTCTTTTAAAACTATATGGTTCTAAAGGAATCGAACTAATGGGTGTAACTAAAGGTGTTTGCGGAAGCCCCGAAATTGCTAAGGTTCTAGTCGGTAAGGGTATGCAAATGCTTGGTGATTCAAAAGTAAAGAATCTTATGCGAATGCATGATGCTGGTATAAATGCAGAATTTGTTTTATTGCGATCACCTGCATTGAGCGAAGTTGAACGAGTGATTCAAACTGTAGATGTGAGCTTAAACTCTGAACTCATTGTAATGAAAGAGCTGTCAGAGACAGCTCTAAAACATCAGACCATTCATAAAGTTATTTTGATGATTGAAATGGGTGATTTAAGAGAAGGTATTCTGCCTGAGAATCTAGACGAAGTTGTGGAAGAAGTTTTGAAGATGGAAGGAATTGAATTAGTAGGAATTGGTGCAAACTTTGCCTGTTTTGGAGGAGTTAAACCAAGTGAAGAAAAAATGGTGCAACTTTCTATCCTTGCCTCGCATATCGAACGTAAGTTTAGTATTCCTCTACCCTATGTATCAGGAGGTAATTCAGCGAACTACAGTTGGTTCATGCAGACGGAACATACTAAGCGAATTAATAATTTAAGAATTGGAGAATCGATTCTTCTAGGAAGAGAAACGTTATATCGTCAAGCCATTCCTAATTTATTCACAGATGCGTTCACTTTTGTAGCAGAAGTCATTGAATCTAAAATAAAACCGTCCGTTC
>JBEVEQ010000128.1:0-14297 GCA_040512715.1 Paenisporosarcina sp.
ATGTGGTAGATAAACTTGAAAAGAAGAAGTTTGTTGATCGTAAAGAATGTCCGTTTGATCGTCGTGTGACTTATGCTAGTCTAACGAGTCTAGGGAAGGAATTTAGTGTTCCAATTCTCCCTCAGCACAGAATGCAGTAAAACTAAAACTATAAATTTTTTCAACTAAGTATCTCGAATTTCGAGAGTTATTAATTTTATATAAAAAGAGAAGGAGCAATAATGAATCAAATCAAAGGAATTCATCATGTAACAGCAATAACAAGTAGTGCCGAGAAAAACTACGAATTTTTCACTTATGTATTAGGAATGCGTCTAGTAAAGAAAACAGTAAATCAAGATGATATTCAAACCTATCACTTATTCTTCGCAGACGATAAAGGCTCTGCCGGTACAGATATGACATTCTTTGATTTCCCGGGTATTCCAAAAGGAACACACGGAACAAATGAGATTTATAAAACAGCTTTCCGTGTTCCGACCGATGCAGCCCTTGATTACTGGGTGAAACGTTTTGATAAGTACGAAGTGAAAAATACCGGTATTGAAGAAGTATTTGGTAAGAAAACTATTTCATTTGTTGACTTTGATGATCAACAATATATGTTGGTTTCAGATGAATTCAATGAAGGTGTTGCATCTGGGACACCTTGGCAAAGTGGTCCAGTACCAATTGAATTTGCGATTACAGGTTTAGGACCAATTCATATTCGTATCGCACAATTTGATTATCTTAAGGAAGTATTGGAAAAAGTAATGGTAATGCGAGAAATTGCATTAGAGGGTTCATTGCATTTATTCGAAGTCGGAGAAGGTGGGAATGGCGCACAAGTAATTGTGGAGCACAATACGATTTTACCAGAAGGCCGACAAGGATTCGGTACAGTGCATCACACAGCCTTCCGCGTTGAAGATACGAAGGTATTATATGAATGGATTGAACGTTTGAAAGAATTTGGGTTTGGTACTTCAGGGTATGTGGATCGCTTCTTTTTTGAATCCTTATATGCACGCGTAGCACCTGGCATCCTTTTTGAATGGGCGACAGATGGTCCTGGATTTATGGGGGATGAGCCTTACGATACAGTAGGGGAAATTTTATCATTACCGCCATTCCTTGAAGGAAAACGCGAACAAATTGAGGCATCTGTACGACCAATCAATACCGTACGTAGCACACTTAAAATTGAAAAAGAATACTTGTAAGGAGGTGAAAGAAAAAAATGGGCTTTTTTACTAAATTATTTGGAACACAACAAGAGGAGGAAAAAACGATGACAAATTTAAATATAGGTATTATTTTAGGATCAACACGTGAGGGACGCGTAAGTCCACAAGTTGGAGCATGGGTAAAAGAATTAGCTGATAAACGTGGTGACGCAAATTACACTATTATCGATATCGCAGATTATAAATTACCACTTTTAGGTGAACCAGGCGGCGATGCATCAGGTGCAGCAGCATGGTCAGAAAGCATTGCAAAACAAGACGGATTCGTATTCATTGTTCAAGAATACAACCACTCTATCACGGGTGCACTAAAAAATGCATTAGATTACCTACGCGAAGATTGGAATAATAAAGCAGCTGGTATCGTATCATATGGTTCTGTGGGTGGGGCTCGTGCAACAGAACATTTACGCGGTATTTTAAGTGAATTACTAGTAGCACATGTTCGTGTACACCCAGCATTATCACTATTCACTGATTTTGAAAATGGATCAGTTTTCAAACCAGCTAACGTTCAAGCAGATTCAGTAAACCAAATGTTGGATCAAGTTATTCCTTGGACAACTGCATTAAAAACAATACGTAAGTAATTTTCAAGTATGTAAATAGCAACAAACCGCAAAATGTGCATGGTTCCCATGTGCATTTTGTTTTTTTATTTTAGTTGAATAAATTCTTAGCAAAATGATATTGATGGCGGTTGAAATGAATTTTAAAAAACCAAGAAAATAAATATATTAGAACTGAATTTTCGAATGAAATAAAAAGAGCATTGTCATAGTTCCTAGGGAGCCACTCAGAACTAGTTAGTGGGAATACTTTTATAAATTCTTTTTGGTTAACATACTAAAATAATAGTGGTTAATACCAATATTTGGGTTGGTTTCACAAACTTTATATAAATTACTAGAGCGTCCGTAATTTTTCTTCGGTCGCTTATTTTATTTGTAGAAGGCAGTTGCTACTTTCATTTCTCAAAAAACTTTAATTTATTGGAATTTAACATATCTAGGTGGAATAAATTAATATGAAGAGTGAGTTGTTTGTGTTATTGACATGAGAGAGAAGTTATATAAGATAAAAGAGCAAAAGTTGTGAAGGAGAATCGATTTGAAAACGATGCTGCGTCTTTATCAATTAGGAAATACAAATTACCGTTCAACTTTTTTTGATTTAATACATGGCGATACAGAGACTAAGCAAACCAAGGGGCTTTCATATCTATTCTCGAGGTATCCTAAAATGAATGAGCTTTTCTTAAAGAAAGTTGATCGTCAACTTACTCAACAAAATTCTAAATTCATGCAGGAAATTGATTTTGTTCAAGTAGATGCAGAAATGCTATCAGTTGGGGAAACGAAAATTAGACGTGATATTACGCTATCTTTTTTTCAAGGGAATATAAAAAGGTTAGTAATTGTCATAGAAGCTAAGAGCGCAAGTGTAGGTGTGATTAATGAGGCGGAACTTGCAAACCAACTTACATCTTATCTTGACCCAATTAACTTTCCTCAGGATGCAAATGTACCACTGGTTGGTATAACCCTGACAAAACATAGGGTGCTTCATCCCCCTGACAGTGGATTCTCTAGCCTTACTTGGACGGATATGGTGGATATACTAAAAGAATTAATTAGTAAAGAGAAAAAAAGTGGTGGAGAAGTAACGCTTGCGGAAGAATTTTTAGATTTTATTTATGGGGTGAGGAAAGCGATGAAGTATTATGAAGTTGAAATTCTTTCAGTTGCAGCTGGTAAGACCCATGAGTTAACGAAGAAACACTTTGTTCATGCTTGTCCTCATAATGCGAAAGGTTTCTCTTACAAAACGCCTATTTATATGACATTTCGATCTGGTGGTGGAGGAGAAATGGAATTTTTATATAAAACAAAGGAAATTGTTGTTCTTAATCCGCTTTCTCCTTCACTCGATATTTTCTTAGAGGGAATTCAGATCGATTTTGCTACTAGAATTAAAGAATATATCTCGGATCGTATTGAAGGTGGTTTTGGATTCCCGCTTCGTGGAGAAGATTATCGCTTTTATAATCTTTCTAGTAAAGATGTCATTCATTTAAAGCATCTTCCCAAACCACTGAATAATAACTCGGGTCCCCGTTACTATTCTATTGCTGAACTCTTAAAAGGAGAAAAAGTTGTGAATGTAGCGAGTCTAGATAAATGAATTTGAAAATACATTCCAGGGCGGTAATAATAAAAAATTTAATTAAAATTGCATAAACAAACAGACACCACCAATCTGCTACTTAACAGATTAGTGGTGTTTCTGTTTGAATTCTAAAAAAGTCAGTACTTCGTTAGCTCCATGGTAATCGCGCCTTTTCCTTTATGAATAATCTTTAACTTTCTTTTTCCTGGTTTGTATTTCCAATTCACTGTTCAGAGCTTTTATTAAGGAGTAACACATGATGAGCATGATTATGGCAAAAGGAAAAGCGACTACAATAGAAACTGTCTGCAATACATCTAATCCACCGGATAAAAGTAAAACGGCTGCAACAGCAGATTGAATGATTCCCCAAGTCATTTTAATTTTATTTGAAGGATTTAATGTTCCGCCTTCACTCAACATACCTAATACGAAGGTTGATGTATCTGCAACAGTTACGTAATAAATAGCGACGAGAGCAAATCCCAAGAGATTTAAAAAGGAACTTAGTGGAAGATGTTCAAAGAAGGTAAAGATAGCCAATGACACGTTGTCCGCAATGTATTTTGCAAGTTCATGGTTTTCTGCGTTGACAACCATATCAAGTGCTGAGCCACCAAAGATAGACATCCAAATACAGGTTCCAACTGTAGGAACGATTAACACGCCTATGACAAACTCTTTTACCGTTCTTCCCCTCGATATACGGGCTATAAACATACCAACGAATGGTGCCCAAGCAATCCACCAAGCCCAATAAAATAATGTCCATGATGCAATCCATTCACCTTCCCCAAATGGTGTCATTCTTAAACTCATTTGAATGAAATCATTGAGATAGAGCCCAGTCGTATTAAAGAAAATTTTAATAATCATCATAGTGGGGCCAACAATCAATATCAACACCAAAATAGCAAATGATAAGATCATGGCACCGTTGGATAAATATTGAATTCCCTTCTCCAAGCCAGTATTAATTGAAATAAGAAAAATAACGGTAGCAACAGCAATTACAAGCAACTGAACAAGTAAAGAATTGGGAACACCGAATATAGAATGCATTCCGGCAGTAACTTGTAAGGCTCCAAGGCCAAGGGAAGTTGCAATACCAAAAACAGTTGCAAATACAGACAAAATATCAATCGTTTTACCAATGGGACCATAAATTCTATCCTTCAGTAACGGATAGAAAACAGAACTAATGGCTGCTGGAAGTCTTTTGTTGTACTGACAAATTGCAAGAGCTAAACCAATGACTGTGTAAATCGCCCAGGGATGTAATCCCCAATGAAAAAAGGTATATTTCATTGCGACATTGGCTGCATCAGTGGTATAGCCTTCTCCATAGGGGGGAGTCGTAAAGTGAGTGACCGGTTCAGCAACACTCCAGTAAACTATCCCAATTCCCATTCCGGCCCCAAACAACATGGCCAGCCAGGATGCGGTATGGAAATCAGGTCGGTCTGTAGCCTTTCCTAACCGAATGTGACCATATTTAGAAAACAACAAATAGATGGAGAATATGACAAAGAAAAGGGTGGCGCCGATATAGACCCATCCAAGGTAATCAATTGATCCTTTATAAATTAAATCGGTGACATTGGTAAGTGTGTCAGTGAAAAAGACCCCCCATACAATGAAGATAAGGGTCAGTAAAAGTGAGATAATAAATACACTGTTTTCTTTTAGCTTGTTAACTTTCATGGAAACCTCCAACAGGATATGTGTTAATAAATGAGAACTGAATAAGTTGAAATTTCCTAATATGAAGGTAAATAAATTAATTATTTATCTAGAATGTTATATAGAAATTCCCATTTTTCATTGTTCATCAAATCTTCATGCGGCAACTTTAAACCGCCTCCTAGAAATATCGTATTGCCTTGAACGGCGACTACCATCGATTCGATTAATTCATCCTTGTCATTTTTTCTATAGACATCACCTATAGTTGGCAACATGTCATTAATAACATCTGATTGGTCATTGAAGTTGTTTTCCTCAATAGCTTGAATATCTCGATATTCAATGGGGTTACTGTTATCAGCGCGACCCGGAACCATCAATAAATACTCATTATGCCTGATCCCATTAGAATTATTTGTGATAACCCCTTTGTTTTCAACTGTTGCCACTACCTCAATTGCATTCAATGAGTAATGATCCAGATAATCAGGATTTGGGTTTGTAATTAAAATGAAATCTCCTTCTTCTGCTTTTCTGTTCTTGCTGAGCGTATAAATATTTTTATTGAAAATAAAGCTATCTAGTTCCTTAGGTTGGTATTTATCTACTTCTGCCGCACTACTTAAATGCTGAGATAAATCCCTCATCCTCATTAGATGAACAGATTGTTTAACCATAGGCTTTACCGAGTAAACCCTATGCAATTCATTCTTATAATAGACAAATTGCCCTTTTCTTACTTGAAACAGTTTCACAGAAAACACACCTTCCATATAAAAGCACTTTAAATTATTTTTAGTTTTGCAGATCCTATTATTTTTTAATGTTACTAAATTTCTGCTTCGCCGATTTAGTATTCCACCAATCAAATGAAATTAAACAATAATTGACTCAACTTTCACTTTCATAAAATCGAATCGTAATTGACTGGAATTTCGTACATATATAAATGAAAAAGATTAGTATGTAGAGCGAGGTACCTTCAGAACCAACAAATAATCTAGTAAGATCAAATCCTGCAACATCTTTTGTAAGGTTTCCACCTGTTCTGATAATATCCCCAAAAGCAAGTACTATTTCCAGTCCTAATCAATAGTCTCTTGAGACACCGTATTTTAACCCGAATCTTGACTTGTTTAGAAGATGGCAAGAACTTAGTAACGGGAGGATCAAGGTAGTAACATTGGCTCCTGAAGAAGAAAACGTCTTTGAATTCATTCTCTATTTAAAACAATCAGGGGTAGTTGCCTCGATTGGACATTCAAATGCGACATATGAAGAAGTGGAAAGTGCAATTGAGGCTGGGACATCACATGTCACACACTAATTTAATGGTATGAATAGTCTACATCATCGTGAACCTGGGGTAGTTGGTGCCGCATGGGTACGAGACGAATTGACGGTTGAAATGATAGTAGATGGTATTCATGTCCGATCAGAAATCGTGAAACATACGTACAAAAGTAAAACAAGTGATCCAATCATACTTATCACAGATTCGATGAGCTAAGTGTCTGAAAGCAGGTGCGTATGACCTTGGAGGACAAGTGGTTAATGTTTCTAATGATAGGGCTACTTTACAAGATGGTACATTAGCAGTAAGTGTTCTCAAAATGTGGAAGGCACACCTACACTGATTTAGTTATGAAGCAGCAATATTTGTCATCCTATACGACAAGGAGGACCGCTTGCTGTTAATAGATATGTTTTGAACGAATGAGAGACCTTACGACATTATTAAATTTAATTAATAATGTGAGTTTTGGTCTCTTTTCTGTATGCAAAGAATATTGTAAATGGGGAGAAGATTTAAGGTTCAAATTTCGGGAAGAAAAGCAACACTTAAAGCTATGAATATGGAGCATTTTGATTTACTCGTAATAGGGGGAGGGATTATTGGGGCAGGGATCGCTTTAGATGGAGTAACACGTGGTTTAAAGGTTGCACTTGTTGAAATGCAAGACTTTGCTTCTGGAACGTCTAGCCGGTCAACCAAGCTTGTACATGGAGGATTGCGCTACTTAAAACAATTTGAGATTAAAAGAAGTGGCAGAACTTGGTAAAGAACGAGCAATTGTATATGAAAATGGTCCACATGTTACTACGCCTGAATAGATGCTTCTCCCTTATAATAAAGGCGGTACTTTTGGAAAGTTTACAACCTCGTTTGGTTTGAGAGTTTATGACTTTTTAGCAGGGGTAATGAAAGAAGAAAAGTTCAAAGGAAGAAACGATTCGATTAGTGCTATTTGATTGTAAATGAAGATTACTAGATTTGGGTCTATTTTTTAATATGTACAAGTTAAAAATCAACTTAATAATTGTGGACGGGTAAAAAGGTAGTTAGGATTAGAAGTTCATATTTTTCATCTGCTATCGTGAGTGATTAAATGTGTACTGTTTAACGCTTTTTGTAACCGTTTACAAAAAAACAAGGAGGAAAGAGAAATGTCACCATTCTTGGGCGAATTACTAGGGACAATGATTTTAATCGTTTTTGGAGCAGGTGTTGTCGGTGGTGTATTAATGAAAAAATCAAAAGCTGAAGGATCAGGCTGGATTGTTATAACAGTTGGATGGGGTCTGGCGGTTGCGATGGGTGTCTATGCAGTTGGGCAAGTAAGTGGGGCACATTTAAATCCTGCCGTAACGATTAGTTTAGCAACTATCGGCGAATTTGCGTGGGCAGATGTACCAGCATATATACTTGCACAAATGCTCGGAGCGATTGCTGGAGCGGTTATTGTATATTTCCATTATCTACCTCACTGGCAGGAAACGAAAGAAGCCGATTTAAAATTAGCAGTGTTTTCAACAGGTCCAGCAATTCGTCATCCGCTTTCAAATCTTACAAGTGAAATTATCGGTACTTTTATCTTATTGCTTGGACTGCTTACAATTGGTGCAAATGAGTTCACAGAAGGATTAAATCCACTAATTGTAGGAGCACTTATCATTGCAATTGGTCTATCTCTTGGTGGAACAACAGGATATGCAATTAACCCAGCACGTGATTTGGGACCTAGAATTGCGCATTTCTTTCTTCCTATCCGTGGCAAGGGTTCATCTGATTGGAGTTATGCATGGGTACCAGTTGTTGGTCCAATTATCGGGGGAACATTTGGAGCACTTTTCTATCAGCAATTATTTACTGGGGAAAATACCGTTGCGTTTTGGGTAGTAGGAGCGCTTACAGTTGCGATTCTTTTAGGGGCACAGTTGACACTAAAAAAATCTCATAATTAATTTCAGAGAAGCAATAATGAAAAAAACATAAAACGGAGGAATTAATATGACTGAGAAATATATTCTAGCATTAGATCAAGGGACAACTAGCTCTCGTGCGATTTTATTCGATAAAGAAGGTACAATCTTTCATACATCACAGCAAGAATTTACGCAACATTTTCCGGAATCAGGATGGGTGGAACACAATGCAGATGAAATTTGGAGTTCGGTTTTAGCTGTTATTGCGGGTGTTCTTACAGAAAAAAACCTTAGAGCTGACCAAATCGAAGGAATTGGGATTACGAATCAGCGTGAAACGACAGTTGTTTGGGATAAAAATACTGGAAAACCTGTTTATAATGCAATAGTATGGCAATCACGACAAACTGCTGGAATATGTGACCAGTTAAAAGCACAAGGATATAGCGACACATTCCGCGATAAGACTGGATTGTTAATAGATGCATACTTTTCTGGTACAAAAGTGAAATGGATTTTAGATCATGTTGAAGGTGCACGTGAGAAAGCTGAGAGTGGAGATTTATTATTTGGCACAATCGATACTTGGCTTGTGTGGAAGCTATCAGGCGGGGAAGCGCATGTCACGGATTACTCAAATGCTTCAAGAACACTCATGTACAATATTTATGATTTGAAGTGGGATGAAGAGTTACTAGAAATTTTAGGAGTTCCGTCGTCAATGCTACCTGATGTAAGGTCTTCATCTGAAGTATATGCACATACTGCTTCAAATCTATTCTTCGGTCACGCGGCACCTATTGCAGGTATTGCAGGAGATCAACAGGCTGCATTATTCGGCCAAGCTTGTTTTGAAGATGGTATGGTAAAAAACACATACGGAACAGGCTGCTTTATGTTAATGAACACTGGGGAAAAGGCTGTTAAATCAGAACATGGCTTACTGACAACAATTGCATGGGGAATCGATGGAAAAGTCGAATATGCACTTGAAGGAAGTATCTTTGTAGCCGGTTCAGCAGTACAATGGTTGCGTGATGGATTACGGATGTTTAAAAACTCTTCAGAGAGTGAGAGTTACGCAGTTAGAGTAAATTCTACAGATGGTGTTTATGTGGTTCCTGCATTTGTTGGTTTAGGAGCTCCTTACTGGGACAGTGATGTAAGAGGAGCAATCTTTGGATTGACAAGAGGAACATCAAAAGAACATTTTGTCAGAGCAACTTTGGAATCGCTTGCGTATCAAACAAAAGACGTACTTTCTGCAATGGAAGCAGATTCTGGTATTTCACTGAAATCATTGCGTGTAGACGGTGGTGCCGTAACAAATAATTTCTTAATGCAATTCCAAAGCGATCTATTAGATGTTCAAGTTGATCGTCCAGTGATCAATGAAACGACAGCATTAGGTGCAGCTTATTTAGCAGGATTGGCAGTAGGTTTTTGGGAAAATAAAAACGAAATCGCCGAGAACTGGAAGAATGACAAAACGTTTGAGCCTGAAATGGATCAAGAAACACGAGAACAATTATATAGCGGTTGGCAAAAAGCGGTTGAATCGGCAATGGTTTTTAAATAAAAAAGGAATGAATAATCCTATTTAGATAACCAAGCTTATTTTGCAGTCCATTTGTAATTGGTGATTATGACCATATCAGTCTAAGAGCAATAATCCATTTTTTCACCATTGTTAAGTAGAGAACTAGGAAGAAATTATTCCTAGTTCTCTTTTTATTGCCATAAATTTTGCAATGCCACCTGATTGATAGGGACATCTATAAAAAAATGTGTAGAAGGAGTATTTAGGAACGGAGCAGAATATTCAATAGAGTCAAGTAATAGTGGTAGCGAAGTAAATATTGGGAAACCTAAAATGGAAAAATTATTCTATTCTACAAATACAGTCTATTAGGAGGAATTAGTGCATTGAAGACAATAGGATTAATCGGTGGAATGAGTTGGGAATCATCAAATGAATATTACCGTTTAATAAATGAAGAAATAAAGAACAAATTAGGAGGACTACATTCAGCCAAATGCATTTTATATAGCGTTGACTTTGAGGAAATTGAACGTTATCAAGCGAATGGTGACTGGGAAAGTGCTGGACATACTTTGGGAAATGTCGCCCTTACTTTAGAAAAAGCAGGAGCAGATTTTATTGTTATTTGTACAAACACAATGCACAAGGTAATAAATTATATTGAAGAAAAAATAAATATTCCGATTCTACACATTGCTGATGCAACAGCAAATCAAATAAAGAAAACTAATGTAAATTCAGTTGGGTTACTTGGGACTAAATATACGATGGTGCATGACTTTTACAAATCACGAATTGAAGCTAATGGTATAAGGGTATTAATTCCATATAATGAGGATATAGAACTTATAAATGACGTGATTTATGAAGAATTATGTTTAGGAAAAATCAATCAAACGTCAAAAGAATATTTTAAAAAAGTTATCAATAATTTAGTTGATATGGGTGCCGAAGGGATTATATTAGGTTGTACCGAGATTGGATTATTAGTAAAACAAGAGGATTCCGAAGTTCCAATATTTGATACTACAGTAATTCACGCTATTGAATCAGTTAATAAGGCAATTGAACAATAAGAATTTCTTCTTCAACTTATGGAGTAAAGGTAAATAATATGGATTTGTTGAAAGGAATGATGAAAGTATGAATTCGTTAAAGGGGAAAATCGCTGTAGTAGCCGGTGGAACTCGTGGTGCAGGTCGGGGTATTGCAGTTAAATTAGGTGAAGCGGGGGCAATAGTTTATGTGACTGGAAGAACCACAATAAATAATCAGTCACCAATGGGACGTAAGGAAACCATAGAAGAAACAGCAGAATTGGTAACTAAAGCTGGTGGAATTGGAATACCTGTAAAAGTAGACCATACTGAAGAATCAGAGGTAATTGGTTTGTTTGATCAAGTTCAAAAGGAACAAGGTAGACTCGACATTTTAGTAAATGATGTTTGGGGTGGAGATCCTCTTACTGAATGGGGGAAACCCATAGGAGAACACGATTTACATAAGGGACTTCAGATTCAAAAACAAGCTGTCCAGTCACATATAATTACTGCTCATTATAGTATCCCTTTATTTAGAGAAAATAATGGTGGGCTCATAATTGAAATTACAGATGGAGTCGATTATAAACCTCGTGGTAACTTCTATTATAGTCTTGCAAAAATCTCCAATATACATATGGCACAAGCGATGGCACAGGATTTAAAATTATACAATATTAATTCAATTGCAGTGACCCCAGGCTTTTTAAGGTCAGAAGCTATGCTCGAACATTTTGGTGTTATGGAAGAAAATTGGAAAGAGGGAGCTAAGGAGGATCCGCATTTTATTGCATCTGAATCGCCATATTACATAGGGAAAGCAATACAATGTCTCGCTTCGGATCCTAATATAGCTGCTAAGACTGGCGGGATTTATAGCACGTGGGAACTTTCAGAGATATATGGGTTTAGAGATATTGACGGTACACAACCTCATTGGGGAAATTACTTTAAAAATAATGTGAAAGTATAAATTTGAAAAGTAAATGAACAAATAAATAATTCAGTTCTTAATGAAATAATAAATGTTGTGTATATCTCCTTACCTTGATTTAGAGTTTTTTCTGAATAATAAACTGATTATTATCTTGAGCTGCTTTACTTCAATAATGAGTAAAGCCTTTTTTTACTAACTGGGCAGGTTAGGTGAACTAGTAATAAATTGAATAGTTTTAAGTTATAGAGCATTTCTTTGTAATGAGAAATGCTTTTTATCTTTGTCAAAAATTAAAAGCATATTTCATTAACAATAACCATACGATAAACAACGATAATAATTTATTGTGAAACAATAACAGGTGTATTAAAATTAAATTAACAATAAAAAATTGTGAGGTGCTTTTATGAAACGAGAAACACTCTTTTTAAAGGCAGTTATTTTTCTTATGGCAATTCCGGTTCTCGCTGTGTGTATTTTTGTGTTGCCTCCGCTGTCAACTTTTGTAGCAGAAATAATACCAAGATTCGCTTATTTGCAATATCCCTTTTTAATCGCCATGTATGCAACGGCGATATCGTATTTTGTTGCATTGTATCAGGCTTTAAGGATTTTAAGTTATATTGACAAGAACATCGCTTTCTCGGAATTATCGGTAAAGGCTTTAAAAAATATAAAATACTGTGCAATCACCATCAGCAGCTTGTATGTGTTGTGTATGCCAATCATATTTTACATGGCGGAGGTAGATGACGCTCCCGGTCTCGCAGCAATCGGATTGGTCATTACGTTTGGTTCATTTGTGATTGCAGTCTTCGCTGCTGTTCTTCAAAAGCTATTAAAAAATGCTATCGAGATAAAATCAGAAAATGATTTAACGGTCTGAGGTGAAAAAAATGGCGATTATAATAAATATTGATGTGATGCTAGCTAAAAGGAAAATGAGCGTAACCGAACTTTCGGAGAGGGTTGGAATAACAATGGCTAACCTTTCTATATTGAAAAATGGAAAGGCAAAAGCGATTCGAATATCCACTTTAGAAGCTATTTGTAAGGCTTTGGACTGTCAGCCTGGGGATATTTTGGAATACAAAAGTGATGAAGACACTCTAGGATAATAAGATTAGAAAACAAATTTTCTCAACTAACGGGTGCTTTACTTCAATAAGGAGTGGAGCATTTTTCTTCTTTAACTTACGGGAAAGGTTAGTTGAAAAAAATTGATAGTCATAAAAATTAATGTGAGATATATTGGTTTTATGAAAATTACATGATAATACCAATAAAACGTTTGTCATTTAGAGATGAGGTATATCAAACTGAAATCAATTTTAATCGGTATTTGTGCAGCCTTCTTTTTTGCTTTTACTTTTGTTCTTAATGCTTCTATGGAACTATCTGGTGGTAGTTGGATATGGAGTGCCTCGCTCCGATATATTTTTATGGTCCCATTTCTTTTGTGTATTGTCATCATGAGAAAAAATCTACGACCACTATTAAAAGAGATGAAAGAACAACCAGGAAAATGGATGCTATGGAGCTTTGTTGGTTTCTGGTTATTCTATGCCCCATTATGTTTTGCCGCCGCTTATTCTCCTGGTTGGCTGATCGCAGGTACATGGCAGATTACGATTATATCTGGTGCATTACTTGCACCGTTATTTTTTGAAACGATTTACACAAGGAATGGTCCATTTCAGGTAAGAGGAAAAATAAACATTAGAGGCCTTATCATGTCAATGGTCATTCTGTTAGGTATTGGTCTCATGCAAATGGAACATGCTAATCAACTTTCTTTAGAAAATCTATTATTGGGAGTTATTCCCATTCTAATCGCATCATTTGCCTATCCTTTAGGGAACCGTAAAATGATGGATGTGTGTGAAGGGCGTTTAGATGCTTATCAACGGGTGTTAGGAATGACATTAGCAAGTCTCCCGTTTTGGTTTTTACTTTCTTTGTATGGCTTATTTACCGTTGGGCTTCCTAGTACAGGGCAGAGTATGCAATCTTTATTGGTAGCATTTTTTTCTGGAGTCATTGCTACTGTTTTGTTTTTCAAAGCAACAGATATGGTAAGAGGAAATATGCAAAAGTTAGCTGGTGTTGAAGCAACTCAATCAATGGAAGTGGTTTTTGCATTGGCTGGAGAACTAATATTATTATCTATATCACTTCCTTCTACATTATCCTGGGTCGGTATTTTTATAGTCATTTTTGGAATGATATTGCATAGCTATGTTTCAAATAGAAGAGTCGGAAGCTATTTTACTCAGTCAGAGAACTTAAACTAAGTTGATGCTTCAAAGAGGTATCGCTTTTCACTAATGATGGCGTTGATCTAGAATGGATTAATGCTTTTTTTATAGAACTTATTGAACTAAAGGGGCAAGTTAGTTGAAGAACGAGGATTCCTAAAAAGGTAATAGTAAAAGTAGAAATATTTAGTTGAACAACCAGCTGCCATAACAAGGCGGCTTTTTCTT
>JBEVEQ010000207.1:0-5227 GCA_040512715.1 Paenisporosarcina sp.
AGGAAGATTTATAGGAAATGAAATTTTTCAAGCCTTTTTAGAAAAATAGCTTTGCGTAATCGTTGACTTTCCTCCATGAATTTGATAATTTATGTATGAGTATTAGCACTCTCAAGAGATGAGTGCTAAAAGAGGTGATATTATGTTAACGAACCGACAATTGCTTATTCTACAAGTAACAGTTGATGACTTTATTCAGACTGCTCAACCAGTTGGGTCTAGACAACTTTCTAAAAAAGAGGAAGTCCCTTTTAGTCCAGCTACGATAAGAAATGAGATGGCTGATCTAGAAGAGTTAGGTTATTTGGAAAAAACGCATACTTCGTCTGGTCGAATTCCTTCTGAAAAAGGATATCGATTTTATGTTGATCATTTACTAACGCCTCAACTTGCATCATCAGATGATATGTTACAAATTCAATCTGTGTTTAAAGAACGAATGGTTGAAACAGAACAAGTCATTCAAAAAACGGCTATGATATTGTCCGAATTAACAAGTTACACATCGATTCTGTTAGGTCCAGATGTACGCAAACATCGAGTTAAACGTTTTTCGATTGTACCATTAACGAGTGATTCAGCAGTCGCAATTATTATTACTGATTCTGGCCATGTTGAGAATCGACTTTTCGAATTACCACAAGGTCTTACTGCATCTGAAATCGAAAAAATGGTCAATATCTTAAATGAACAACTTACAGGAGTTCATTTACATGAGCTACAAAATGTTTTAGAAAAAGAAACATCCGTACTGTTAAAACAACATATGGGCCGTTATGGTGAGCTTATGGCTTCCTTTGGAGCAGCAATTTCGGGTCCTCAAGAAGAAAAAGTGTTTTACGGCGGTAAATCGAAACTGCTCCATCATCCTGAGTTTAGTGATTTACAAAAAGCACGTGGTCTTATTACGATGATGGATCAAGTAAATCAAATCTCAACTTTGTTTTCACCGAATCAAGCGGGTATTCATATTCGCATTGGTTCTGAAAATAACCTTTTGGAAATGGAGGACTGTAGTGTAATTACAGCGTCCTATACCATTGGGGAAGAACAAATGGGTTCAATTGCAATAATTGGACCAACAAGAATGGACTATCGACGTGTTGTTACTCTGTTAGATGTCATGAGTAGCGATTTGTCTCGTGAACTTACTCGAATTTTGAGAGGTTCATGAAAATGAAGGAGGAACTAAACTTGTCACAATCAGAAGAAAAAGAAGTGATTAACAACTTAGAAGAAGATTCTGTCGAAAATCAAGAAGTTGTTGAACATGAAGAAAATCAATTAAATGACGAATTGACAGATGGAGCACCTTCTGAACTTGAAATGCTTCAACAGCAGTTGGATGAAGAAACCAATCGTCATTTGCGTTTACGTGCAGACTACGAAAACTTTAAACGTCGTGCACAATTAGACAGAGAATCCGCGGAGAAATATAAATCTCAAGGGATATTAACTAACTTGTTGCCGGTATTAGATAATTTTGAACGTGCCATGCAAGTGGAGACAGTATCAGAAGAATCAATGTCATTGCGTAAAGGGTTAGAGATGGTTTATAAAACACTTGTAGAAGCAACAGAACGTGAAGGTTTGCAAGTAATTGAAGCAGAAGGAGTAACGTTCGATCCTAATTTGCATCAAGCAGTCATGACTGAAACAGATGATTCTAAAGAATCTGGGATCGTGTTACAAGAGCTTCAAAAAGGGTACAAGTACAAAGACCGCGTGCTTCGACCTTCAATGGTTAAAGTAAACGAATAAATGAACACTTTCATATATCAAGGAGGAAATTATAAATGAGTAAAATTATTGGTATTGACTTAGGTACAACAAATTCATGTGTATCAGTTTTAGAAGGCGGAGAGCCTAAAGTAATTCCGAATCCAGAAGGCAATCGTACAACTCCATCAGTTGTTGCTTTCAAAAATGGCGAACGACAAGTTGGGGAAGTAGCAAAACGTCAATCAATTACTAACCCAAACACAATTCAATCTGTTAAACGTCATATGGGCACAGATTTTAAAGTGAAAGCTGAAGATAAAGAATATACACCTCAAGAAGTTTCAGCGATGATTCTTCAATATTTAAAAGGGTATGCAGAAGATTATTTAGGCGAAAAAGTAACAAAAGCTGTAATTACTGTTCCTGCTTACTTTAATGATGCTGAGCGTCAGGCAACTAAAGATGCAGGTAAAATTGCTGGGTTAGAAGTAGAACGTATTATCAATGAACCAACAGCTGCAGCTTTAGCTTATGGTTTAGACAAAATGGATCAAGACCAAACGATTTTGGTATATGACCTTGGTGGTGGTACATTTGACGTTTCTATCTTAGAACTAGGTGATGGCGTGTTCGAAGTGAAATCTACTGCAGGTGATAACCGTCTTGGTGGAGATGACTTTGACCAACTATTAATGGATTATTTCGTTTCTGAATTTAAAAAAGATAATGGAATTGACCTTTCTAAAGACAAAATGGCAATGCAACGCTTAAAAGATGCAGCTGAAAAAGCGAAAAAAGATTTATCTGGTGTTACTTCAACACAAGTTTCTTTACCGTTCATCACTGCAGGAGAAGCCGGTCCATTACATTTAGAAATCACGTTAAGCCGCACAAAATTTGATGAATTAACAGCTTCTCTAGTAGAACGTACTATGGTTCCTACTCGTCAAGCATTAAAAGATGCAGGACTAACTCCTTCACAAATCGATAAAGTTATTTTAGTTGGTGGTTCAACTCGTATTCCAGCAGTACAAGAAGCTATCAAAAATGAAACTGGAAAAGACCCACATCGTGGCGTAAATCCAGATGAAGTAGTAGCAATGGGAGCAGCAGTTCAAGGTGGGGTATTAACTGGTGATGTTAAAGATGTTGTTCTTCTTGACGTAACTCCACTTTCACTTGGTATTGAAACAATGGGAGGCGTGTTTACGAAGCTAATCGAACGTAATACAACGATTCCTACCTCTAAATCTCAAACATTCTCAACTGCAGCTGATAACCAACCAGCAGTAGACATTCATGTACTTCAAGGTGAACGTCCAATGTCAGCAGATAATAAAACATTAGGCCGTTTCCAATTAGCGGATATTCCACCAGCACCACGTGGTATTCCACAAATCGAAGTTACTTTTGATATAGATAAAAATGGTATTGTTACTGTAAAAGCAAAAGATTTAGGAACTCAAAAAGAACAAAATATTACCATTCAATCGAATACTGCGTTAACTGACGAAGAAATCGAGCGCATGGTAAAAGAAGCAGAAGCAAATGCTGAAGCAGATAAAGTACGTAAAGAAGAAGCTGAATTGAAAAATGAAGCTGATCAAATGGTCTTCATGACTGAAAAAACATTAAAAGATCTTGAAGGCAAAGTTTCTGAAGAAGAAGTGAAACAAGCTGAAGAAGCTAAGGAAGAATTAAAAGCGGCTTTAGAAGCGGGTAACTTAGAAGATGTTCGTACGAAAAAAGACAAATTGAACGAAATTGTTCAAGCGTTAACAATGAAAATGTACGAGCAAGCAGCTGCTGAAGCTCAAACAGCTGAAGGTGCTCAAGATTCAACTGCAGACGATGGTGTTGTAGATGCTGAGTTTGAAGAAGTAAACGAAGACAAAGATAACAAAGACAAGTAATACAACCGAAAAGTCAAAGTCTGGAACTCCAGCTTTGGCTTTTTCAATGTCTTTGGCATTGACATAAGCATCATGCTACAATTAACCTTATCCCGCAACTAAAAGGGTGTTTTTTCTTGAGAAAAATCGTACCTTAATTACACATTAAAACAACTAATTTAGGCTAACCACTTAAAGTTTATCTTTTTGTGAAAGTAAGAGCAGGAGAGTGAAAAATGAATAAACGAGATTACTATGAAGTCCTTGGCTTAACAAAGGGTGCTTCAAAAGAAGAAATTAAAAAGGCCTATCGAAAATTATCAAAGCAATATCATCCTGATATTAATAAAGATGACAACGCTGTGGATAAATTCAAAGAAATCTCTGAAGCCTATGAAGTGTTGAGTGATGATCAGAAGAAATCTCAATATGATCAATTTGGACACGCAAATCCCAACCAAGGTTTTGGCGGAGGCGCGGATGGATTTGGTTTTGAAGATATCTTTAGTTCATTCTTTGGTGGGGGCTCGCGACGTAGAGATCCAAATGCTCCAAGAAAAGGCGAAGACCTTCAGTATTCGATGACAATTGATTTCGAAGAAGCAGTTTTTGGTAAAGAGACAGAAATTGAAATTCCAAAAGATGAAACGTGTGATACATGTCATGGAAATGGTGCAAAACCAGGAACTACACCAGAAACATGTTCACATTGTCAAGGTACTGGCCAACTAAATGTAACTCAAGATACGCCATTCGGTCGCATGGTTAATCGAAGAGCATGTCATCACTGTCAAGGTACAGGGAAATTAATCAAAGATAAATGTTCAACATGTCACGGTCAAGGAACTGTTACAAAACGCAAGAAAATCAAAGTAACGATTCCAGCAGGCGTGGACGATGGACAACAATTACGAGTGACAGGTCAAGGGGAACCAGGTAAAAACGGGGGCCCTGCTGGTGATTTATATATCGTGTTCCGTGTACGACCACACGAGCGTTTTGAGCGAGATGGAGACGATATTTATTTCGAGCTTCGTATAACATTCCCACAAGCATCCCTTGGAGATGAACTTGAAGTTCCAACAGTTCATGGAAAAGTAAAATTAAAAATTCCGGCGGGAACACAGTCTGGAACGAAATTCCGATTAAAAGGAAAAGGCGTTAAAAATGTTCATGGTTATGGAATGGGTGATCAGCACGTGATCGTGAAAATCATGACACCATCAAAATTAACAGAAAAGCAAAAACAGTTATTACGTGATTTTGCTGAAATTAGTGGCGATATTCCAGAAGAACAAGGAAGTTCATTATTTGATAAAATCAAACGTACAATAAAAGGCGATTAAGGAGTTGGGGCAGGTGAAGTGGTCGGAGCTTTCGGTTCATACAACAAATGAAGCTGTAGAAGCAATCTCAAATATTCTTCATGAAGCAGGCGCAAGTGGAGTAGTTATTGAAGATTCAGAAGAATTAAGTCGTGAACGTGAGGATATTTTTGGTGAAATATATGAGCTTAATCCTAATGATTTTCCTAAAGAAGGGGTCATTGTAAAAGCTTACTTACCGTTAAACAGCTTTTTAGGTGAAACTGTTGAAGAAATAAAGCTCGCGAT
>JBEVEQ010000219.1:0-5138 GCA_040512715.1 Paenisporosarcina sp.
GTGATTATACATTTAACTGGGGATTCCATTCGTGGGTTTTATTGAAATAACGAGGGAATTTTAGTGGTAGAAGGAACTCACGAGTTCATTAGACATCTGAAACTATGGGTATGTCATTTTCCCATTGAAAAAACACCTGCAAGTTGGTTTTAGGTATAAAATACCCGAATTCCAATTTAAGGTGTTTTATTTGTCTCAACCTGTGGGGTCAGTCCCTCTTGGATCGATATTTTGTGTTCAATATTATTATTTTTATACCTTCAAGCATTTATCAGTGTTAGGTAACCGCTCATGTGAGAATATCTTCGGATGTTACTTTGCACCAAACAAATCGAACTATTCTGGAATATAAGGCAACTCACCTGATTTAGGGACTGTTAGGACATGTTTCTCAACATAAGCCATAAATGACCCAGGACCAAACTCTCGTCCCATACCAGATTGCTTCACTCCTCCGAATGGAAAGCGAATATCGAAACCAGGTAATCCACCTGTGTTTATCATCGTAACTCCAGCCTGAATACGACGGGCAACTCGTATCGCATGTTCTTCTTCTCCCCACACAGATGAAGTCAATCCATAGATGCTATCATTGGCCTCAGCAATCACTTGTTCTTCAGAATCGTACGGCACAATGGGTACGAGCGGACCAAATTGTTCTTCGACGACGACTGGATCTTCATTATCTGCACCTAAAACCAAGGTGGGTTGCAAAAAGTAACCCTTATCATACACTTCTTTATCAAGAATTCGCCCAAGCGGAATGATTTCACTACCACGTTGTTTTGCATCATCGATAAGACTTTGGACAAACTTAACCTGCGCTTCATTATTCATAGGTCCTACGGTAACATCCGGGTTTAGGGAATCGCCAATACGAATCCATTTGTTTGCAGCCTCTATATAGCGTGGAACAAATTGGTCATATATCGATCGATGCACATAAATGCGTTTCGCAATCATGCAAATTTGACCCCCGGTAAGAAAATTACTGATAACAATCCGACGTATAGCACGATCATCATTTACGTCAAAATCTTCTAGAACAATTCCTGGATCGTTTCCACCTAGTTCCAGTGTAAGATTCTTGATTGTATCAGCGGCCGCTTTCATAATGTGTCGGGCTGTCTTCGTACCTCCTGTAAAAGCAATTTTGCCCACCTTTGGATTTGATGTGAGTTCACTCCCTACATCAGACCCTCCATGCACGATATTAAGCACACCGTTAGGGAATTCCGAGGCAATCATTTCGATTACCTTTGTAATCGTTAGTGGAGCAAATGGTGACGGTTTTACAACCATTGTATTACCGGTAAGTAATGCAGGAACTACTTTCACCAAAGCTAAGATAATTGGGTAATTCCATGGAGTTATTGCTGACACCACACCTATTGGATCATGTGTAACAATAACTCTTCCTCTTTCATCTTCATGAACTCTGTCTTTTATTTCCTCTTGGACGATACCACATGCATAGTCCATCCAAATGGTGGAGATTGTTAGTTCTCCTTTCGCATCATATAATGCTTTTCCATGTTCTCTAGCTAGCAATACACCAAGGTCATCAATGGCTGCTTTAATTTTCTCAGATGCTCGTTGCATACAAGCGATACGTTCAGTAACACTTACTTGTGACCAATCCTTAAACGCATCTGATGCAGCGTCAATGGCCCTGATTGTGTCTTCACGGGTATTTTCTGGAGAATAACCAACAATCTCAGATGGATTGGAAGGATTTTCACGGGGAGCACGCTTATCGGTTTCATATTGTTCACCGTTAATGAAGGCATGTACGATAACAGGTTCTGTTTTATTTACCGAGCTCAATAGATACATCCCACTTTCTAAATTTTTTCTCTAGATAAATAAATAGGGTATCCAAATAAGTTGTTTTTATCCGAGTCATCACAAACTCGTGGGGGATCCTCTGGCGACTTTGATCCGAACGACCCAATAAACGTAGCAAGCAAAAAGGCATATGACCTTGGGATTTTTGAGCTACATGAATTGACACAAGGGCTTTTAATCTAACACATATTTTAGCTAGGTTACGGAGGGAGAATCAACATGATTCTCCCTCTTTATTTATTTTGATTCCTCTACTTTTCCCCAATTTAATACACCCTTCACCATTTTAAAATCTATAAAAATGAAAGAGACTATTGTTTAAATGGTTCCTATTATGGTCACAATTGTGTGAAAAAGAAAAGAAAGGTATCGGTGTTATGTTTTCATTTTTAAAGCGAAAAAATTCAAAAAATGAAAGTAAAGGTCAACAGAATAATCATCTGGATCAGTCTAACAACATATTACCGAATCTCATCGATGCCTCCTTGTCATTGAATCTTGAAATCATTAAACAAAAAACGGGAAACAGTTCAGATATCATCATCCGCTCGTTAAAAATCGGCCATCATTCTGAGATAAAAACAGCTATTGTGTATGTCAAAGGAATGGTTGACAGTCAATCTGTTAACGATTTTTTAATTGAATCGATGATGAAAAACCCTTCTTTACAAAAAAAAATCGTTCCACAGGATGTATTAGAAATCATCACCGAAGATGTAATTGCTCTTGGAGGAATAGAAAAAGTAAGTGACTGGGACAATTTGTTTACATCATTATTATCTGGTAATACAGTTATTCTTATCGATGGGATAAATGAAGCACTTAATGTCAGTACCCAAGGCGGGCAGAGACGTTCCATTCAAGAATCGACTACAAATGTTGCCATTCGCGGTCCAAAAGAAGCATTTACAGAATCAATTGAGACCAATATAGCAATGGTCCGTAGGATTATTAATACTCCAGACTTGTGGATTGAGTCCATGAAGATTGGCAAAATGACGAAAACAGACGTTTCAATCATGTATATAAATGGCATTGCAAAAAATGAAATTATCGAAGAAGTACGTAAACGTTTAAAGAGGATTAACATTGATGGGATTTTGGAATCCGGCTATATTGAACAGCTGATTGAAGATCAGACAAATACCACTTTTCCAACGATACGTTATACAGACAGGCCCGATGGAATCGCGGGTAATCTTCTCGAAGGAAAGATTGCCATTTTCGTAAACGGTACTCCATTTGTGTTGCTGGTCCCTGCACTATTTATTGATTTTTTCCAATCCGTTGAAGACTATACTGAACGTTTTGACATCGCTACAGCCATTCGCTTTTTACGTACCGTCATCTTCTTTATATCCCTTGTCGGGCCTGCAATCTATATCGCCGCTACGACCTTTCACCAGGAGATGATTCCAACAAAGTTAGCCATTATTATTGCCGCACAGCGGGAATCCGTGCCTTTTCCTGCGTTTTTCGAAGCACTCATTATGGAAATAACATTTGAAATTTTAAGAGAAGCCGGTATCCGTATGCCTAAAGCGATGGGTTCGACTATTTCCATTGTAGGAGCGCTTGTCATTGGACAGGCGGCTATACAAGCAGGCATTGTTTCACCTGCCATGGTTATTGTCGTCTCCATAACAGCGATTGCCAGTTTTGCGACCCCTTCCTATTCTGTTGCCATATCTGCGCGTTTGGTCAGATTTTTGTATATGGTCAGTGCTGCAACATTTGGCTTTTACGGAATTATCCTGGCGTTTATCATGCTCATTGTTCACTTATGTAGTCTACGTTCATTCGGTGTCCCGTACATGTCACCGCTTGCACCATTCATCAAGGAGGAAGCAGGGGATGCTATTTTCCGAAGACCACTTTGGGCTTACAAGAATAGACCACAATTGATCAGCGGCGAAAACAAGATTAGCCAAGGGGAAAATCAGAAACCACAGCCTCCTGGAACTCGTAACATGACGAATTCTAACACGGAAAAAGGTGATCGAAATGAATCGTAAGTCGATTTTTCTTTACTTGATAATGACCAGCACAGTATTGGTATCGGGGTGTTGGAGTCAGAAAGAGTTAAATGAGATTGCAATCATATCTGCCATGGCTATTGATAAAAATGATGATGGCAAATACGTCAAGACCATTCAACTTATCAATCCATCAAACGTGGCCGGCGGACTTCAGGGAGGTGGGGGCGGGCAAAGCCCGGCTGTTTCCGTTTATACTGCGACGGGAGACAGTGTACTTGAAGCTCATTTCAATGCTTCATCCAAAATCTCTCGAAGGCTGTATCATGCTCATGCTAACCTATTAGTTATAAGTGAGGACCTGGCAAAAGAAGAAGGCATTACAGGGATTCTAGACGCCTTTGAACGGGATCCAGAAGTCCGGATAACTTCAAGGGTTGTGATTGCTCATCGAACAAAAGCGGCGGATCTTCTTAAATCGTTGACCGCCATTGATAAAATTCCCGCTGAGAAAATAAACGGAACTTTACAATATACTGAAAAATTAAGAGGAGAAAATATAGAAGTCACCATTCAGGATATTATTACAGCACTAACTTCTCCGGGGAGGGAGCCTGTCATCAGCGGATTTCGCATGAAAGGTGATATAGAACAGGGAAAAAAGATGGAAAATGTTCAACAATCTGAACTCGATACCACTCTTCAAGCAGATGGCCTGGCCATTTTTAAAGAAGGAAAGTTGATCGACTGGTATCAAGGTGAAATGTCCAGAGGGGTAGTATGGATACTAAATAAAATCAAACAAACAGATGTGGAATTGGACTGGGAAGAAAAGAAAAACATCATCGTCTATAACGTAATCCGTCAAAAAACAAAAGTCTCAGCTGACACCAAAAATGCCTTCCCTGTTATTACGATTCACGTCCGTGCGGAAGGTGATATTCGCGAAGTAAGAACACCCGTCAATCTAACCGATCCGACTGTGATTTTGGAAATAGAAAAGGTTTTAGAAAAGGAAATCAAGAAAGAATTGGAAGAAACGGTTATGCGGACACAACAAAATAAATCCGATATTTTTGGATTTGGCGAAGTAGTTCATCGTTCAGATCCCGAAAAATGGAAAAAGATGAAGAGCGATTGGAATGATGCTTACTTTCCAAACTTAAAAGTAAATGTGAAGGTTGAGGCTTTTGTACGCCGTACCGGCCTAACAACCAATTCATATCTTTCAGATTTGGAAGAATAACCGTGATTGAAAAGGAGTGAAAACCATTGGAAAATGCAAAAATTAGCGCATATCAGCTGTTCGTTCTG
>JBEVEQ010000231.1:0-3164 GCA_040512715.1 Paenisporosarcina sp.
ACTTCAATTTGTAACGTATCTCCCCCAACTGTTGTATAGGCTAATCCTGTTGCAACACCAATTTGATTTTCCGTTTCAGCTTGTCCATAACGGAATTTATGCTTACCGATAATTTCTTCTAAATTTGCTGGTGTCATCACGATGCGCTTTTTACCGGTTGAAACTACTTGCTTAGCAGCTTTCCTACAAATTGCTGCAATTTGTCGTTCTAAACTTCGAACTCCAGCTTCACGGGTATAATAACGGATTATGTCTAACAAAGCATCATCACGAAGTTGTAATTGTGATTTCGTTAAACCATGTTCTTTTAATTGTTTAGGTAATAAATGATTTTTGGCAATCGATTGTTTTTCCATTTCGGTGTAACCAGCAATTGTAATGATCTCCATACGGTCTCTCAATGGACCAGGAATTGTACTTAAATCATTTGCCGTCGCAATAAATAAAACATTTGATAAATCATAAGTCTCTTCAATATAGTGATCACTAAATGAATGATTTTGCTCTGGGTCTAACACTTCAAGCATAGCTGCACTTGGATCTCCCCTAAAGTCATTAGACATTTTGTCAATCTCGTCTAATAAAAATACAGGATTAATCTTACCCGCTTTCTTCATTCCTTGAATGATTCTTCCAGGCATTGCTCCAACATACGTACGACGATGCCCACGAATTTCAGATTCGTCACGAACGCCACCTAGTGAAATACGTACAAATTGACGTCCAAGTGATTCTGCGATTGAGCGAGCCAAAGAGGTTTTACCAACCCCTGGAGGTCCAGCTAAGCATAGGATAGGACCACGTAAAGAATTCGTTAATTGACGCACAGCCAAATATTCCAATACTCGTTCTTTAACAGTTTCTAAACCATCATGGTCACGGTCTAATATTTTTTTCGCGCGATTAATATCTAAGCGATCAGCCGTAGAATCCTTCCATGGCAGAGAGATGAGCCAATCTAAATAGTTTCGAATGATACCACTTTCTGCGGCAGCAGCTGGTAACTTTTCGTATCGATCGAGTTCTTTTTTTGCTGCTTTTAATGTAGCTTCAGGCATACCAGAAGCATCTAATTTTTTACGAAGATCAGATATTTCACCGGTCTTACCTTCTCTATCACCAAGTTCTGTTTGAATAGCTTTCATTTGTTCTCGTAAATAAAATTCCTTTTGCGTACGTTCCATTGCTTGTTTAACACGAGCGTTGATTTTCTTTTCCATATCTAACACTTCTTGTTCGTTGTGTAGGCGATTAACTAACCATTCTAAACGTTCTTTCGTGTCAAATATTTCAAGAACTTCTTGTTTTCCACTCATTTTAAGCGGCAAATATGAAGCAATCATGTCAGCCAATCGACCTGGTTCTTCAATATCAGAAACTGTATCATACGTTTCACTTGTCACTTTTTTTGACACTTTTGAGTATTTTTCAAAATACTCAAGTAACATTCTCATTAATGCTTCATGTTCAGCTGTTTTTTCTGTTTCATCGCGAGAAGCTTCCACTTGAACAACTGTGTAATTCTTATCTTCCTCATAGTTTTTCCAAACGGCACGTTCAATACCTTCAACTAAAACTCGGATGGTTCCATTTGGAAGTTTAATCATTTGGTTAACATGCGCAAGTGTACCTACTTCATATAAATCTTTTTTCTCAGGTTGATCTACATTCATCTCTTTTTGTGTTGCTAAAAACACCATGTTATCTGTTAATAATGCTTGTTCTAATGCCGCCACTGATCGTTCTCTTCCAACATCAATATGTAATACCATTGTAGGAAAGACTAGAAGCCCTCGAAGTGGCAATAACGGAACCTTTTTTTCCTCATTTTTCTTTGGCATGCGGGAAATTCACCTCCATCCGATTCTGTCCGATTTACCCGCAAATCAAACATATGGAAGAAAAAGCTGACATCCGAATTACGCGTATGCATACGCATGCTCGAAGCCAGCTTATCTGAGTCAGCCTATGTTAAGCTGAAGTTTTTTTATTATCCTGATTTAAAACTGTACCGTCAGCTAAAATTAGTTTTGGCTGTGCATGTTCCGTGACAGTTTCTTTTGTAACTACACATTCTACAATGTCTTCACGAGATGGCAATTCAAACATCACATCTAACATTAGAGATTCGATAATGGAACGAAGTCCACGTGCACCTGTTTTTCGATCAATCGCTAGTTTCGCAATTTCAACCAATGCATCATCTTCAAATGTTAATTTCACATCATCCAATTCAATCATTTTTTGATATTGTTTCACTAAAGCATTTTTAGGTTCCGTTAAAATTTGAACGAGAGCATCCTCATTTAACTGTTCTAAATTAGCCAATACTGGTAAACGACCAATGAATTCAGGGATTAAGCCGAATTTCAATAAGTCCTCTGGAATTAAGGAAGATAACAATGAAGCATCTTCAATATCCTTTTTGTTTGGATCAGAACCAAAACCAATTACTTTTTGCCCTAAACGACGTTTGATGATTTGGTCGATTCCATCAAATGCACCACCAACGATAAATAGAATGTTCGTTGTGTCGATTTGGATGAATTCTTGATGAGGATGTTTGCGTCCACCTTGTGGCGGCACACTTGCAACAGTTCCTTCTAAAATTTTCAATAAAGCTTGTTGTACACCTTCACCTGATACATCACGAGTAATCGATGGGTTTTCAGATTTACGTGCCACTTTATCGATTTCATCAATGTAAATAATACCTTTTTCAGCTTTTTCAACATCGTAATCGGCTGATTGGATTAACTTAAGTAAAATATTTTCTACATCTTCCCCAACATAGCCGGCTTCCGTTAAAGATGTTGCATCCGCGATTGCAAATGGAACATTTAGGATACGTGCAAGAGTTTGTGCTAATAAAGTTTTACCACTACCAGTAGGTCCAATGATGACAATATTCGATTTCGAAAGTTCTACATCATCAATTTTACTGTTAGAGTTAATACGCTTATAGTGATTGTAAACTGCAACAGCTAATGACTTTTTAGCTTTATCTTGACCGATTACATATTCATCTAATATAGACATAATCTCTTTTGGTTTAGGCACTTCTTTAAACTCAGTTTCCTCTTCAGTACCTAGTTCTTCTTCAACGATTTCTGTACATAATTCAATACATTCATCGCAAATATATACACCTGGTCCAGCGACCA
>JBEVEQ010000249.1:0-5956 GCA_040512715.1 Paenisporosarcina sp.
ACTTAGGGTTAATGAGTAGTGTAGTTTTCTAAAAAAAGATATATAGGAGTGTTAAATATGAAGAATTCCAATATGAAGTTTGCAGTAATTGTAACAATTGTAGCTATAGCCTTATTAGCCGTCATAGTCGTTATGAGCAGCAATAAAAGTAAGGAACAACAAACTGTTGCTGAAAAATCAGAAGTTGAATTAACAGGTCAACCTATATTAGGTGAACAGAATGCACCTGTAACTGTTGTTGAGTTTGGCGATTTTAAGTGTCCTTCTTGTAAAGCATGGGGGGAAACGATTTATCCACAATTAGTAGAAGATTATTTAATACCTGGTGATATTAAATTCTCTTATGTGAATGTGTTGTTCCATGGAGAAGAGTCAATAATCGGTGCAATGGCTGCGGAGTCTGTTTTTAAACAAGATCCTGCGTCATATTGGGATTTTCATAAAGCTGTTTATGATGCTCAACCCGAAGTGAACCATGATGATGTGTGGCTTTCAAAAGAGAAGATGCTTGAGGTGGCAAAGGATTTCCCTACTATTAAACAAGATATACTTACCAAAGATCTTGAAGAAGAGTTAACGATGCCACAAGTTACTATTGATGAGAAATTATATAAAAAACATAAGGTCACTCAAACCCCTACTATAGTAATTAATGGGATGACTATAGAAGACCCTTTTAATTATGAAGCGATAAAACAAATGATTGACCAAGAACTTGAGGTAACGCAAAATGACTAATAACGTTCAAAACAAGGGAAAGAAAGTGTGGTTTCTCTATTTCGCATGGCTTATTTCAGTAATTGCCACAATGGGGAGTCTCTATTTCAGCGAAGTAAGAGGGTTTATTCCATGTGACTTGTGTTGGTTCCAGCGAATCTTCATGTATCCTTTAGTATTGATACTAGGTATTGGAACTTTCCAAAGCGATATATCGGTGAAGAAATTTGTTTTACCTCTAAGTATCATCGGAGGAACGATTTCGATTTTCCATTACCTTGAACAAAAGGTACCTGGTTTCGGAGGAATTAGACCTTGTGTAAGTGGTATTCCTTGTAGCACCGAATACATTAATTGGCTCGGTTTTATCACAATTCCCTTTCTGGCCCTGACTGCATTTACTTTAATTACAGTGAGTATGATTGTCTTATATTCTAAGCAAGGTAAGATAAAGTGATTTTAGTGAACCACGACTATCAGGCTATATTAGAGCAGCATTAAATGGGTATTAGAACTTTATTGAAATCTGCTCGAGACTTTAATGAACAGTCCATTTAGAGGGAGAAAACAGTATGTATCATACGGTTGTAATTGGTGCAGGGCAGGCTGGATTGGCAATGGGGTACTATTTACGTAGGAATAACAATAATTTTCTCATCTTAGAAAAGGGGTTTCGGCCCGGTAATGCATGGAAAGATAGATATGATTCGCTGAAGCTTTTTACACCAAGAATGTATAGTTCTTTACCCGGACTTCCCCTTATCGGGGATAAACATGGTTTTCCTTCAAAAGATGAGATGGCAACTTATTTACATCTTTATGCTGCAAAATTCAGTCTGCCGATACAATTTGGAACGGAAGTCATCGAAGTGACTCACAGCAATGACGTTTTTACCCTAATCACGAATAAAGGGAAAATAACTACAAAAAACGTAGTGGTGGCTACAGGAGCATTTCATCTTAAATACATTCCTCCATTTGCTGGTAAGATAAGTGAACGTGTGTTGCAGCTACACTCTTCTGATTACAAAAATCCTGCCCAATTACAGGAAGGTTCGGTATTGGTTGTTGGGGGAGGGAACAGTGGAGCTCAGATTGCTGTTGAATTATCTTCCGTTAAGAATACCTATCTATCAGTCGGAAATAAACTATTATTTTTACCGTTAGTTGTGGCAAAAAAGAGCATGTATTGGTGGTTTGATAAGTTAGGGTTAACTAAAGCAACCAATACGTCCTTTTTAGGAAAAAAACTTCAGCAAAGAGGGGACCCCATCTTTGGCTTGGAATTAAAAAAGGCCATCAAGGACTGGAAAGTCACGGTGAAGGCAAGAGTAGTGGATGCGGATAAAGATCATCTAATATTTGTAGATCAAAGCAATCTTCAGGTCGATAATATCATTTGGTCAACTGGGTTTAAATCCGACTTTTCCTGGCTAAATATCCCTGGCATAGTGACCCGAGAAGGAAAAATCATACATAAAAAAGGAGTTGCATCAGTTAAGGGATTGTACTTCCTGGGACTGCCTTGGCAATACAGGAGGGGATCTTCACTCCTCCAGGGTGTTGGTGAAGATGCAAAGTATATCATAGAAATAATTCATAGTGAATAGAGTTATTTTCCCTTGAATGATACATGCTTTAAAGACAAGAAATCGAGAATTTCTGCATAGTCAGTTACTTCTCGGTTTTTCTGTATACAAATTTAAAGGGATACCTGTTTGCCCCATGTTTAGTTACAGACTGGAATGTAAATAACATATTGGAAGAGGTGAATTAATTAGATGGGACACAATCATGATCACAGTCATTTCGGTGATAAAAGGGAAGGGAATAAAAAAGGGTTAATATTGGCGTTAATCATCACGACAGGAATTATGATCCTGGAGTTTTTTGGCGGACTTCTCACAAATAGTCTAGCCTTGCTATCCGATAGTGGGCATATGCTATCTGACGCTAGTTCACTTGCATTGAGTCTTGCAGCCATTTGGTTTGCAAGTCGGCCGCCATCGCCTAATAAGACATACGGCTATTACAGGTTTGAAATTCTAGCTGCCTTGTTCAATGGCATCACATTATTTCTAATTTCAGGGTTCATAATTTATGAGGCCATTCAACGTTTCAATGAACCTCCATCGGTGTCGAGCGGTACCATGATTCTAATAGCAAGTATTGGATTAATTGCCAACATACTTAGTGCAGTCTCGCTAATAAAAAAAGCTGATGTGAAAAGCAATATTAATATGAGAAGCGCTTATTTACATATAGTAGGAGACGCTCTAGGGTCAGTTGGTGCAATCATTGCAGGTATCGTCATGTTGGTATTTGACTGGTACATTGCGGATCCCATCATTTCTGTTTTAGTGGCTCTCTTAATTCTCAAAAGTGCATGGGGAGTGCTCACGCAAAGTATTCATATTCTGATGGAAGGAACACCACCTTCACTTAATAAAACTGAGATGCTGGAGTTGTTAAAAGGGATTGATGATGTTCTAGACGTTCATGACTTACACATATGGACCATTACTTCCGGAATGGACTCTTTAAGTTGCCACATGACAATAAGTAATAGTGGAGATGAACAAATCATTCTTCAGAAGGCTATTCATTTGATTCAAGAGAAATTTGCAATTGAACATACTACAATCCAAATTGAAAAGTCCAACATTCAACATGAAAAATTAGAATTTTAATCTTAGTTATTGATCGTACGAATCAGATTTTTTAAAGAACACTACCTTGATGAATGACGAGTTTGTGTATTCTCAGTGTTTTCAATAGTCTATACTAAAATTAAAAACCGTTACCATTCTCTGCATTCAGAAAAATGGTTACGGTTTGTTTTATTTGTTAATTAGTATTTGTTTTGTTGGCATCGTGTGCATGTCTCGAGCAGTTACGTGAGACGTGACATCGTATGTGCCCTTTGTTGTGAATTTATATTTACCTTCATATTGTTTTTCTTCATTTAGATGTGCTTCTAACATCTCTTTTTCTCCAGTGTTAATGTTCTTCACTTCAAACTTCACTTCGTCAGCATCTTCTACAATTTCCCCACCTTGTGTAACAGCTGCAGTAAAGACTACTTCTTCGCCAACTTTTGCTGTTTCAGGAACGGATAAATCAACTTCCACTATTTCAGGCACTTCATCACCCGTATTCGATCGTGGTTCTTCTTTCGTCGCGCATGCACTAAGCGTTAGCGCCGCGAGAACTGATCCAATTGCCAAAAATCGTTTCAATTATCATTCGCCTCATTTCCATAGTTTGTTGCCATTGTAGCAATAAATCATCAGTTTAACTGTGACAGACCCCGCAATTTTCTTGTAACCACTCTAACCCCATACTCTTATTAAGATGTAGGCCAGGCTAACGTAATTTTAATCTTTCATTGAATTAAGCAGTTTCTGCATCGTTTTGTTTAAATATCTACATAATTAAGACATTATAAACCTCTCCGATTTGTTAGAATGAATTAAGTCTTTAAAAAGGATAGGTGAAGTAATTTGTTTGAACAATTAAGTTTATTCTTGGCATTCGGGGCGGGTTTGTTGTCTTTTATTTCCCCATGTTCCCTTCCTCTATATCCAGCTTTTCTCTCGTATATAACGGGCGTCTCTTTAGATGAATTAAAAGAAGAAAAAGGCATTTTAAATAAAAAGGCAATAGTCCATACCATTCTATTCCTTTCAGGCTTCTCGATTATCTTTTTGGCGATGGGATTCTCCACTTCGTTTATTGGGACCATCTTCATCCAATATCAAGATTTACTTAGACAAATCGGTGCAATCATTATGGTATTTTTTGGTTTAGTCATTCTGGGGATTTTGAATTTTGATTTTTTACTTTCCGAGAAGAGGATTCAATTCAAGAAAAGACCTAAGGGGTATACTGGATCCGTGTTGATTGGCATGGGATTTGCTGCAGGGTGGACACCCTGTACAGGACCTATTCTTGCAGGCGTCATTGCTTTAGGCGTATCTGATCCAGGTAGAGGAATGCTTTATATGCTCTTTTATGTACTTGGATTTTCAATACCGTTTCTCATCATGTCCTTATTTATTGGGAAAATGAAATTTCTTCAAACAAGAAGTGGGTTATTTATGACAATAGGAGGAGTGTTAATGATTTTGATGGGTGTCTTATTGTATTTTGATATGATGACTGAAATCATTGCTTTTTTAACTCCTTTTTTTGGAGGTTTCACTGGTTTCTAAATTAAATCACTTGCATTAAGAAGGGACTGTTACATCTATGAATAAGAGAAAAAATAATCGTTTCATTATACGTATTTCAATTCTTGTACTTCTCGTTGCAATAATCATCTTCACGATATATAACAATTTAACTAAAGAGACAACTGGCGTATTGCAAGTAGGCGATATGGCACCTAACTTTGAACTTGTTGATATGGAAGGCAAAACTCATCAATTATCGGATTACAAGGGGCAAGGTGTATTTTTAAATTTCTGGGGAACATGGTGTAAACCATGTGAAAGAGAATTTCCTCTAATGGATAAACAATATCAAGTATTTAAGGACAAGGGTGTTCAAATTCTAGCAGTGAACATTGCAGAATCTGATTTCGTAGTTCAAAAATATATTAATCAAAGAAAATTAACTTTTCCTGTATTAATTGATAAAACGAAGAGTGTGATGGATTCTTTTAATATTAAACCTTTACCTACAACATTTCTTATCAATTCAGAAGGTCAGATAGAAAAAATCATAACTGGGGAAATGACTGAAGAAGATATTAAGAAGTATATGGAGCAAATGCAACCAAAATAAACTACTTTTTGAAAAAATAAAACCATATTGAACCACATTCTTTCATGCAGTGACACTACAACAATGGGTGCGCAAGAGAGAAGAGCTGCACAAAGATATAGTCTTGAGAGGGTGGTAAGTATTTAATATTGGACAATAAACTAATAACCCGGTGAAAGCATTAGAAACTTTCACCGGGTTAAGGAAATTGTATATTCGAATTGCATTGTATAAAGTTTTGAAATATTAATTTAATTTTTTTCTAAAATATCCAGACTAGTAACTGTGTTCAGTTCTCCCATTACTTTTTAGCTTTTTTTTATTTTAGTGTAGGTTTTTAAAAAAGTTTGTTCAAAAACACAGCGAAAACCCATATTTCACAACAGAAAAAAAGAAGCCATTAAAAGATTTATCAAAATAGCTTCTTAATTTGTATTAGTTATATCGTTTCATAAAAAAGTTGAATCATTTT
>JBEVEQ010000254.1:0-4188 GCA_040512715.1 Paenisporosarcina sp.
GGGAAAATAGCAGTCGCGACAATTTTGCCAAGAAGAAGTAAGTCCGTTTTAAGAGATTTCATCGGGAATTTTTCATGATGAGAACTGATCAAGCGTGCTGCTGTCAGAATGAAAAAGGTTTTCATGAATTCGGAAGGCTGTATACTACCAAGACCAGGCAAGTGGAACCAGCTTTTTGCACCACCGCGTAATTCACCAATTTGTCCTTTTCCTTCAGGCATAAAGATTAAAATAATCAGTAAGAAAATCCCTACTGCGTAAAGACCCCACGACATTTTCTTATATTGTTCGGGTTCAAAAAACATAGCAAACCCGATAATGATCGCACCAACTACATACCAAAATGCTTGTCTAGGAATAAAATTCATCCCATACTGTCCAGTTGTTTGTGCTGAAGAGATGGCGAATAAGCTTACGATTAAAAATAAAAATAAGATAAAAGCGAGCGTCCAGTCAAAACGGTCCGCAAAACTTTTCTTTGTTTCCATATATGTCACCTAAATTCCTAATTGAAGTCAATTTGTTGTTTCATTATACCGTAAATTGCTCTGTATTGCTTGTGCAGTTATTCATGAATAATGTTAGACTCAAATGTTTCCTTATTCATAAAGACTGCTTATAATAAAAGTAGGAATGTAGTTATGATCTCGGTGAAAAAAGCACGTGATGCAGAAGATTATATTCACCATATTTATATACATATGAATGAAGCAGACCAATTTGTTATTTTCAATGGACTGACATTGGAACAGTTTGTCCAATCTTCTGGTCCAATGCAGCATTTATTACTCTTAAAACATCAGTACGAAGATGGATCCTTTAATATGCATACACAATTAGAGTTTGTTCCCGCTGATGAAATCCGTTCATTTCTGAAAGAATTTGTCGATGCGCCAACCGATTTACGCTGGATTGATTTTGAAGAAGAGCGAAAATTGAATGCACTAACTCCTCAGGAACAAGCAGAGCTTTTATATATTGGTCACAAAAAAGAGGCCATTCGATCACCGTTTTATTATCAACTTCAAAACCGTTTTGTTTATTTGGCTAATGAAGAAGAGAATATGACCAAGATTTATTTTAGAGAGTTAGCTGATTCTGAAGATTTAGTAGTAAATGTGATGAATCAGTACGTCAAAGATAAAGAAAAAGGGTCAGCTTTTTGGAAACGTAAAACCAAACAAAGTTTTCCTGTTATGACAATCGAACAATTTAAGGCATTGCGCCCTTTATTAAAAGAAGGAGTCCTCTTATCCCTATACAAACAAGAAAAACCTAAGTCTTTATATGAGGTCGAAGTGCGGTTATTACCGGATAATGTGTATCCTGATGAAATATGGGACGAATTAACTTCGATTTTACTAGAAAGTCCGGACGAGACTATACGTTTCCTCCTACAATCTCTTGCATAAATTAGTGCAAGGGATTGTTTTTTAATTTCCGTTCATGGGTATTGTTAGTTCATGATAAACTTAAAGAATCCAATAAGTGGAGGTATATAGATGAAAAAGAGAATTGGCTTATTATACGGCGGGAAATCAGCAGAGCATGAAGTGTCACTTTCAACAGCCCGTGCTGTAACTCAAGCATTGAATTTTAGTGAATATGAAGTGTTCCCAATTTATATTACGCAAGAAGGCGAATGGAGAAAAGGTCTAGAACTTCAAGCGCCAGTGGAGTCTATCGAACAATTACAAATCGAAAGTTCAACGAATGAAGACTTATCGAATAATATTACTAGCTTTCTAATCAGTGATTCAGTTTCAGATAAGGCAACTGAAGAATCAATATTAGATGTCATCTTCCCAGTTCTTCATGGACCAAATGGGGAAGATGGAACAGTTCAAGGGTTGTTAGAAGTATTGAACCTTCCTTATATCGGAAATGGCGTTCTAGCTTCAGCTGCTGGTATGGATAAAGTAGTAATGAAACAGCTATTTGCACAAGTTGGCTTAAAACAAGTCCCATATGTGCATTTTATTCGAAAAGAATGGCAAAATAACCAACAGAAATGGCTCAGTGAAGTTGAACAAACGTTAAAATGGCCAGTTTTTGTGAAGCCAGCAAACTTAGGTTCGAGTGTTGGAATCAGTAAAGCATCTAACCGTGAAGAGTTTATAAAAGCAGTTGATTTCGCTTTAAAATATGATCGTAAAATCGTTGTTGAGCAAGGTATTAAAGCTCGTGAAATTGAAATGGGTGTTCTCGGTAATGATATGCCTAAATGTTCAGTGCCGGGTGAAATCAAACCCTTGAAAGATTTCTATGATTACCAAGCAAAATACAAAGATGGCAATACGGCAATGATTATTCCAGCTGAGATTCCTACTGACATTGAAAAGACAATGGAAGAAATGGCGATTAAAGCCTTCAAAGTATTAGATTGTGCAGGTTTAGTTCGTGCTGATTTCTTTTTAACAGATGATCACGAAGTATTAATCAACGAAGTGAACACATTACCTGGCTTTACACCATTTAGCATGTTCCCACTTCTGTGGCAGCACACGGGAGTAAGCTACCCAGAATTGATTAACCAGTTAATTGACTTGGCAATCGAGCGCCATGCTGAAAAACAACAGCTTCAATACAAAATGGATTGAGTGTGGAATAAATGAAAAAACAATTAAGCCAAATAGCCATGTGGTTAGAACATGATTTAGATATGAATTTGGACGTTCTTGTAACAGGTGTCTCCATCAATACGAAAACGCTACAACCGGGAGACCTATTCGTTCCTTTTAAAGGGGAACGTGTGAATGGTCATCAATATGTGCAACAAGCCTTTAGTCAAGGAGCTTCTGCAGCTCTTTGGCAAAGTGATGAACCAAATCCACCAACTCATTTGCCTATTATATTTGTAAAAAATTGTGAAATTGCATTACAACAAATGGCGAGAGCTTATCGTTCCGAACACAAAGCGACTTTCATTGGAATTACAGGATCCAATGGAAAAACATCAACGAAGGATTTAGTAGCAGGTGTTTTGTCACCATTTTTCCGCGTACAAAAAACAGCAGGTAATTTCAATAATAATTTAGGGCTGCCGTTAACGATTTTAGATTTAGACGAAGACACGGAATATGCAGTTTTAGAGATGGGCATGAGCGGGTTTGGTGAAATTGAATTTTTATCTCAATTAGCTAAACCACATTATGTAGTCATTACTAACATAGGGGAAGCCCACATGCAGGACCTGGGTTCTAGAGCTGGAATTGCGAAGGCGAAGTTTGAAATAGTTGATGGCCTTCAATCAGAAGGAAAGCTTTTCTTTGATGGAGATGAACCATTACTTGAGCCGTTTGTTGAGACATTCAATGGAGAAGCTGTGTCTTTTGGATATGAATTCTCAAACTCACTTTCTGCTAGTAATATTCTAGCGACCGAAAAAGGTAGTCAATTCGATGTAAATGGGATCCTTACAGGGACGTACTCCATTCCTGTGTTAGGCAAGCATCAAGTGAAAAATGCTCTAGTAGCAATGTTAATTGCGAAGGAAGCGGGACTGACTAATAAGCAGATTCAGGAATCCCTTGAACAAGTATCTTTAACGGATATGAGAATGCAGGTTATTCCAGCATCGAATGATGCTTTATTCATCAATGACGCCTATAATGCGGCACCAACATCCATGAAAGCCGCTTTAGAATTTGTAATGGATTCAAAAATTCGTTCAGACAAGTGGGTTGTTCTTGGAGATATGTTGGAGTTAGGAGAGAATGAAAGACAATTTCATCAAGAATTAGTTAAATTCCTTCCGATGAATACGATTAATGGTGTTTGTTTATATGGAACAAGAATGAAGTATTTATTCGAAGAATTACAACAACACGAATGGCCAGAGAAGCGTTTGCTGTGGACTGAGTCTGATTACGAACCAATTATTCAAAAACTACGTCAAGAAACTTCATCTAATAGCATGATTTTGGTTAAAGGATCTCGGGGGATGGCGCTCGAGAAAGTGATTGAACCTTTTAAACAAATTTGAACACATGGTTTATTGAAAAATGAATCATACTAGGTAGAGAAGAGGTGTAGGTGATGAAGACTGGTGTGTTATGCATTCATGGTTTCACTGGTGGTCCATATGAAGTTCAACCTTTTGTGGACTTTCTAGAACGCAGAACAGATTGGGTGGTTAGAACACCTACATTGCCAGGTCACGGTCCTACACTTTCTTTGAAAAAAATG
>JBEVEQ010000267.1:0-4081 GCA_040512715.1 Paenisporosarcina sp.
ATCAACGACAACTTTCATCGTATTTGGGCTTGGTGTTGGTTCAATTGTAAGTATTTTCACATAGACCCCTCCTAGACTTTTTGTCTTATGAACCTATTAAATCTTGCAGATAGGACCATCTTTCAATCAAGTGATTATATTGGTTATTTAACTGATCCAATTGAGTCGTTGCATGTTGAAGCTTTTCAAAATCCGCTCCAGCTGATTCCACTTCTTTTTCGGCAGCCATAATCTCTGCTTCTATCTTTGCAATTTCCGCGTCAATGGTTTCCCACTCTTTTTGTTCTTTAAAAGAAACTTTTTTCTTTTGTTCCTTGACCTGAACAGGTTCAATTTTCTCAGGGATACTGTCTTCCTCAACTGGAACTACCACTTGTTCAAGGAAGTCTGAATAGATTTCTTGAACTTCTCGTGTATTTCCTTTTCCATCGAGTGCCCATAATTTTTTGGCAATTCGGTCCAAGAAGAATCGATCATGAGAAATGGTGATAACAACTCCAGGGAATTGTTCAATGAAATCTTCTAATACCGACAATGTTTGAATGTCTAAATCATTTGTAGGCTCATCTAATAAAAGAACATTTGGTTGTTCCATTAATAATTTCAGCAAATGTAATCTTTTGCGCTCACCGCCAGATAGTTTTCCGATAGGTGTGCCGTGAACTTTTAATGGGAATAAAAAGCGTTCTAGCATTTGAGCAGCAGAATGTCGTACACCATCTGAACCTTCAATATCATTCGAAGATTCTCTTACATATTCAATCATTCGAGTCGTAGGATTCATTGGTGGAATCGTTTGTTCAAAATGAGCTACTTTAACCGTTTGGCCAATAATCAATTCCCCTCCGTCAGGTTGAATTTTTTCAGCCAATATATTGATCAATGTACTTTTCCCTGCTCCATTCGGTCCGACTATGCCAATTCGATCTCCTGGTTGAAGCAAGAAAGAAAAGTTTTTTATGATTTGTTTGTTGTTGTAAGCTTTTGAAAGCTCGATACCCTCTAACACTTTTTTACCAAGACGAGTAGTAGCAAGTTTCATATCTAATGATGTTGTATCATTGTTACGATCCACTTGTTCATCTAATACTTCAAAACGTTGAATTCGTGCTTTTTGTTTTGTTGTTCGTGCTTTTGCTCCTCTTCGAATCCATTTTAATTCAGAACGGAATCGGTTTTGAAGTTTTAATTGAGATGAAGCAGCCATTTCTTCACGGATAGCTTTTGCTTCTAAATAATCTCCATAATTTCCTCGATGTGTATACATGGTTTGGTCCGCAATTTCATAAATATGAGTGGACACCCCGTCCAAAAAATATCGATCATGGGTAACAAAGATGATGGCACTACTTAATTTAGCCAAGCTTTCTTGTAAAAATTTAGATGATTGAACATCTAAATGGTTAGTAGGCTCATCTAACAGGATTAAATCCGCTGGTTCAATTAACACTTTCGCTAATGCGACACGTTTTAATTGTCCACCTGAGAGCTCATTTACTTTGCGATCGAACATATCAATACCAAGTCTTGATAAAGCAGTTTTAGCCATGGCATTAATATCCCATGCATTGTATTCATCCATTTTTTGTTGAATATCCATATATAAATTTTGATTTGCTTCAGAAGCAGAATCGATTGTTAACTTTTCTAATGCGTCTTCATACTGTCGATTGATTTGTAATACGGGTGAATCTCCACTAAAGACGGCTTGAAGAACAGTTAAGTCTTCTGCAAATTGAGGATCCTGTTCTAAAAAGGAAATTCGGTATTGATTTGGATGATCCATTGTTAACTGATCCGCTTCAATCTGTCCTGCTAGAATAGAAAGAAAGGTTGATTTCCCAGTGCCGTTTACGCCAATTAATCCGGCGCGCTCTCCAGCATAGATGGTGAAATCAATATTTTCAAACAAAGTTTTTTCTCCTACAGTCTTTGTTAAATTAGATACAATTAAATGACTCAATTCACTTCACTCGTTTCTATTTTAAGTTGGTCAATAAATGCCAACATGAATTCATGACGCTGTAATGCTAACTTTTTCCCTGTCTCTGTAACCATTAAATCTTTCAATAGGAATAACTTCTCATAAAAATGAGTAACTGAAGAAGTTTCCACATTTCGATACTGATTTTCTGTCATGTTCGTGCGAGGGACTTCTGACCAGTCATAAAGCTTTCTCCCTTTTGCACCACCAAAAGCAAAAGTCCTTGCTATTCCAACTGCTCCGATGGCGTCCAAACGATCTGCATCTCGAACAATCTTAGCTTCTAAAGAGCTGGCCGGTTTTTCTTTACCACCGCTAAATGATACGGATTCAATTATGTCCACAATCCATTTTCGATCAGTTAATGGAAGTGATAGTTGATCTAAAATATCATTTTCTTTTTTTTTGCCCTCAAGTCCACTATATTTAACATCACTTACATCGTGGAGTAAAACTGCCAATTCGATAATATCTGACCGAACGTTGCCTTCTTCTATACTAATTTTTCTAGCATTTTCTCGAACGCGTTCAATATGGTGGAAATCATGACTCGCATCAAAATGAATATAAATGTCTTTCACTAGTTGCTCACATAATTCAATGTTATTCAATCTGATCGCCCTTCCATATAACTACTTTCCTATATAAAAGTATCATTACATATATACTGTTATTAGTGCAAGGCACTGGCTCTACATGTAATTGACTAGTTTCGACAAATCATGTATAGTATAGCCATCCATTCACAGAATATTTTGTATCCTGGTGGTATGGGAAATGACATTTCGCTAAAGTAGTAGGGAGGAACGTTCATGCACCAAGGCAAAGTAAAATGGTTTAATAACGAAAAAGGTTATGGCTTTATCGAATATAATGATGGTGAAGATGTGTTCGTCCATTTTACTGGGATCCAAGGAGAAGGGTTCCGAACGTTAGATGAAGGTCAATCGGTTTCATTTGAAATCATTGAAGGAAATCGCGGTCCCCAGGCAGCGAATGTTTTTTTAATCTCTGTGTAAAAAACACTGCTAGCATCAATTAATGATAGCTGAAGTATTTTCTGATACTGATTTCCAGTTCCAATCAGTATAATTAAACGACCCACTAATCAAAAGTGATTAGTGGGTTTTTCTATGATTAATTATTTTGTTTCACTTTATTTAACTCTTCACCTAAGAAATGAAGCTGATCGCCAACTGTGCACGTTTGAATGCAAAATCGATGAGCAAAGGTCTTTCCACCCTTATGACGCATTTCCGTCTTCAAAAAACAATCTGTGCAATACGTGTCCAAAAGATTATCTATTTCACGGACAATTAATCCTTTATTCATCATGATCACCTCAAATAAGACATACTTTTGCATGAATGAAAATCTCATCGTTCTCTTTTCAAATTAACATCCAATTTCGAGTGATTCAACTGGAAATTCATTACAACAAGTCTTTCCAACTCACATCCTTATATTTTACACCTTCATTGCATTTCTATGCAACTGACATTATAATAGTCAAGTTGGAAATCAAATGGATTTCTGCCGGCGGTTCGTAAACTCCCGCTTTATCAAAACTACAGGAGGATTCATATGCATAACGAATTATTAGGAATTGGCTTTGCCTTTTTAAACATGATCTTTGTGTTGATCATGTATAAATTCTTTGGAAGAACAGGTCTATTTGTATGGGTAGGCTTTGCTACTGTTTTGGCCAATATTCAAGTGACGAAAATGATAGAAATTTTCGGTTTAAATGCTACATTAGGCAATTCTATATATGGAAGTGTTTTTTTAGTGACAGACATCCTAAATGAAAAATATGGGAAAAAAGAGGCTAAAAAAGCAGTTTGGTTAGGTTTTGCATCATTAATTATGATGACTGTTATTATGCAGGTAGTGTTACAGTTCACACCATCTTCTGAGGATTTTGCACATGATTCTCTTTCAACAATTTTTGGGTTAATTCCACAAATTGCACTGGGTAGTATCACAGCATATATTGTTAGCCAATACACAGATGTGTATATCTTTAGTTTTTTACGTAAATTATTCCCTTCTGATCGAGCTTTTTGGATTCGTAACAACGGCTCGACGATGTTAAGT
>JBEVEQ010000269.1:0-9464 GCA_040512715.1 Paenisporosarcina sp.
CATTTTCATCAGCATCAGGATGATTTGGGTCAAATACTAGTTTAAAAGGAGTTTCTCGATCTTCTTGAATGCGAGAGACTCTAACACCATTTCCCACTTGGCCTTTAATTGAATGACCAACAGCTACATTTAGGAAGGATGAAAATTGTCCACCTAAAGGCTGCATGGTAACCGATTTTCTTCGATATGGTTCCCATTCACCATTAACTAAGCGACCTCGAGTGGTATCTACATTCGCCATATTCGAAGATATAACGTCCATTCGCAATCGTTGTGCCGTTAAAGCAGATGCAGTTGTATTCATACTATGGAAGATACTCATGGTCATTAACCTCCTTTTATAACAGTTTGTAGAGAATTCAATTTCCCACTTACTCGATCTATTAATGCATTATAGTAAATTTGATTGGTTGCAAGATTGGCTTGCTCTTTATCCATGTCAACACCATTGCCATTTTGTCGGTAACGCATATTCGTATAATTAAAAACACCCGGAGAATAATCCCGCATTTTAAAATTAAAATGCTTGGTATCTGTCCGGTATGCCACCATCGATGCTTGTTTCGCTTCAGAAAACAATTGTTCAAAACTGACATCTTTCGACTTATAATTAGGAGTGTCGACATTTGCAATGTTTTGTGCAATTGTTTTTTGCTTTACACTTGCATATGCTAGTCCGTTCTCTAAGTTTTGTATGGTTCCCCCAAATAAACTCAAACATTTCACTCCATTCTTTTCCTGTATCATTACAATTTAATAACACTTTCTATCTTATTGTAAAGAAGTTGTAATATAGTGTCTATGAACATTTTGTAACTTTTAATAGGACATAATGACTGTTTTTTCATTTTTTTCGAACTTTTTTCTACAATACAGTCATTCCCTGCTCCTATTTAGCGAATATTGACTTATTTTGTCATAAAAAAATCCACAGAGATTACACTCTCTGTGGATTTTTTTATATACATTTAGAAAGGAGTTTATTTTGAAGCTATGCTCCTTATCACCTAACTTACCTTATTTTAATTTTAATTGAGCTAATTCGTTTAAAAACTTATCATTTAATACTTTAATATAAGTCCCTTTCATTCCTAGTGAACGAGATTCGATAACACCAGCACTTTCAAGTTTACGTAATGCATTTACAATTACTGAACGAGTGATGCCCACTCTGTCAGCAATTTTTGATGCTACTAACAAGCCTTCATTGCCATCAAGTTCTTCAAAAATATGTTCGATTGCTTCAAGTTCACTATATGATAATGAATTGATCGCCATTTGTACAACGGCTTTCGTACGTGCTTCTACTTCAATCTCCTCTGATTTTTCACGAAGGATTTCCATACCAACCACGGTTGCGCCGTATTCACCTAAAATTAAATCATCATCTTGGAATTCTTCTTTTAAACGCCCAAGAATCAGTGTACCTAATCTTTCGCCTCCACCAATAATCGGAACGATTGTAGTTAAACCATCTTTAAATAGCTCACGATTTTCAACAGGGAACACAGTATGTTCGCTATATACATCTAAATTAGAAGATGTTTCATTAACATGGAACAAGTTCTTCGTATATTCTTCAGGGAATTGACGCTCTTCCATCATTTTGATCATACGTTCATTTTCAATTTGTTGATTGATGTCAAATCCTAATAGTTTACCTTTGCGACTTACGATGAAGACATTACATTCTATAACGTTGCTTAATGTAGTCGCCATCTCTTTGAAGTTTACCGACTTACCAGCTGAGCCTTGTAGCATTGAGTTTATCTTTCTTGTTTTACTTAATAAATTCATTTAAATTGCCTCCTGTGATTTAACTGCTATTTTATTGAATATTCTAAAGGTTTTAAATTTTCAATGATATAAATTCATCTTACATTACAATATAAATTGTGACAAATCTTTGTTTTTTACGATACTTCCTAATTTTTGATCGACATACCCTGGAGTAATGTCGATATGTGCTGGTGAAATTTCAGAGGCTTCATAAGATAATTCTTCTAAAAGCTTTTCTAAAATTGTATGAAGTCTTCTGGCTCCAATATTGTCAGTTTCTTGATTAACTTCTGTAGCAATTTCTGCCATTCTTTCAATTGCTGCATCTGTAAAATCAATTGTAACTCCCTCTGTTTCAAGTAGAGATTTATACTGACGTATCAATGAATGATCTGGTTCTTTTAAGATTCTAACAAAATCTTCTTTAGTTAGCTTTTCAAGCTCTACTCTTACAGGAAATCTGCCTTGAAGCTCGGGAATTAAATCTGAAGGCTTCGCAGTATGGAATGCTCCTGCGGCAATGAATAACATATAGTCAGTTTTTACAGCACCGTGTTTTGTTTGAACAGTCGAGCCTTCGACGATTGGTAATATATCACGTTGAACACCTTCTCTAGAAACATCTGCGGATGACCCAGAACCGCCCTTACTGGCAATTTTATCTATCTCATCAATAAAGATGATACCTGACTGTTCCGCCCGCTCTACTGCCTTCTGAGACAGTTCTTCCTTATCGATTAACTTTCCAGCTTCTTCAACTATTAATATTCTTCTTGCGTCTTTAACTTGTACTCGACGTTTTTTCTTTTTCTTTGGCATTAGATTCGAGAAGGCATCTTGCATGTTCTGCCCCATATTCTCCATACCTGATCCTTGAAAAGCATCAAAAAGTGAAGGTGACTGTTCTGTTACCTCAATATTCAACCATTCATCTTCGAGCTTCCCGTCTCTTAAATCTTCAGCAATTTGAGAACGTTTTATACGAACTTCCGTATCTTCGGTCGTTGTTTCTTCTTGCTCTGCCTTCTGGCCAAAAAGCATTTCAAAAGGATTTTGCCCTTCATGCTTCTTTTTTAATGATGGAACTAACAATCGAACAATGGCATCATTAGCCAATCGTTCGGCTTGGCTTTTTACTGCATCCATCATTTCTTCTTTTACTAGACGGACAGAAGTTTCTGTTAGATCTCTGACCATGGATTCTACATCTCTGCCCACATAACCTACTTCTGTGAACTTAGTTGCTTCCACTTTAATAAATGGCGCTTTTGTTAATTTAGCAATTCTTCTAGCGATTTCAGTCTTCCCGACACCAGTTGGACCAATCATTAAAATATTCTTTGGAATCACTTCGTTTTTCATTTCCTCAGATAAAAGACTTCTACGATAACGATTTCGTAAGGCAACCGCAACCGATTTTTTCGCTTCCTTCTGTCCTACAATGTAACGATCTAAATGCTCAGTTATTTGTTTGGGGGTTAGATGTTTACTCATTCATTCAACGCCTCCACAATAATCTCGTGATTAGTAAAAACACAGATATCAGCTGCGGTGGTTAAAGCTGCTTTCGCAATTTGTTCAGCAGTCATAGTTTCGCCTGCATACTGCTTTAATGCTCTTCCAGCGGCCAAAGCAAAATTACCTCCTGAGCCAATCGCTAATATCCCATCATCTGGTTCAATTACTTCTCCTGTGCCAGAAACCAATAGTAACGTTTCTTTATTCATGACCAAAAGCATTGCTTCCAAACGTCTAAGCATTTTATCTCCACGCCATTGTTTCGCTAACTCGACAGAAGCACGTTGCAAGTTCCCATCATACTCCATTAACTTTGCTTCGAACATTTCAAATAAAGTAAAAGCATCAGCTACTGAACCTGCAAAGCCAGCCAAAACTTGCCCATTAAATAAACGTCTAACTTTTTTAGCAGTATGTTTCATAACTACTTGATTGCCAAGTGTCACTTGACCATCACCTGACATTGCCGACTTCCCAGCATGTTGTATGGCAAAGATGGTTGTTGCATGAATCTCACCCATTAAGTTCACCTCATAATCTGTTATGCACGAGGATGTGCATTCATATATGTTTTTCTTAAGTGTTCCTTCGTTACATGTGTATACACCTGAGTGGAAGAAAGTTGAGAGTGACCAAGTAACTCTTGAACTGTCCTTAAGTCCGCTCCATTATTGAGCAAATGTGTCGCAAACGTATGTCGTAACATATGGGGGTAAATTTTTGTATGAAGAGATGCTTTCTTAACCATCTCATTTAATACAAATCTCACGCCTCTTGGGGTTAACGGTTCTCCACGCATGTTAGTGAAAATGATGTTGTGCTTACTTTGTTTCATAAGTCTAGGACGAGCAACCTCTAAATAGTGTTCCAATGCATCATGGGCAAATTGTCCAAAAGGCAGATAACGTTCTTTTCGACCTTTTCCCATTACTCTTAATATACCCAATCTCAAATCAATATCTACTTCTGCAAGAGATGTAAGTTCACTGACTCGAATGCCAGTAGCGTAAAGCAGTTCTAATAATGCGCGATTTCGAATGTCGATTAGCGCATCCCCTTCTGCAGCTTTAAATAACTCCTGCATTTCTTCTTCATAAAAAAAATGAGGAAGACGTTCCTCTTTTTTAGGATGATATAGTGAACGAAAAGCATCTTCTTTAAAACCAAATTCTCGGTTACCAAATTTATAGAACGAACGAATCGCAGAAATTTTTCTAGAAATAGTGGTTCTTGATAATTTATTTTCATACATTTTCGTCACATACAATCTCGCGTGAATATATTCCACCTGTTCTAGATCATCAACACCCTCTGATTCAAGGAAACGGAAGAATTCCACAATATCTGATTCGTATTCACGAACTGTGTGGGAAGAGTAGTTTTTTTCCAATTGTATATAACTCAAAAATTGATGAAGCGCTTCGGTTGGAGTCATCAGAATTTCCCCTCCATTAGAGAAACATAACTTGTCATGTTGAAGAGGACAAGTTTTTCAACTTATATATAGGAGTAAAAAGGTTATAGAACCAGTAAAATTATTGAGAAGATAAATGAGTAAAATAAAAAGCCTCTAAATTATAGCAATAATTAGAGGCTTTCCGCAATTAAATTGATACTAAATTCATAAAATTTTGAATTGTTGCAAGCGCACGTTCAGCTTGTTTTGAACCACGTTCTTCCTTTGATTTATACCTTCTTGAAAGAGGTGGGAAAAGTCCAAAATTAACATTCATTGGTTGGAAGTTCTTAGGGTCTGCTTCTGTAATATACCTTGCCATGCTACCAAGTGCCGTTTCATGAGGCACGGTCATTACTTCTTGACCTAATGCAAGTTTAGCAGCATTTATGCCTGCAATCAAGCCACTTCCAGCTGATTCAACATATCCTTCAACGCCTGTCATTTGACCGGCAAAGAAAAGTTGTTCATTACTTTGAAGCTGGTAAGTAGGTTTTAATACACGAGGAGAATTGATAAAAGTGTTGCGGTGCATGACACCATAACGAACGATTTCAACGTTTTCTAACCCGGGTATTAACCTCAATACTTCCTTCTGAGGTCCCCATTTTAAATGTGTCTGAAAACCAACAATATTATATAAAGTCCCAGCTGCATCATCTTGTCGAAGCTGAACGACCGCATATGGAATCTTTCCTGTTTTTGGATCTTCAAGTCCAACTGGTTTCATTGGACCAAAAAGTAATGTTTTTTTACCTCTTTCAGCCATTACTTCAAAAGGCATACACCCTTCAAAATAAATCTCTTTTTCAAATTCTTTTAAAGGAACAACTTCAGCAGAAATTAAAGCGTCGTAAAAACGATCAAATTCTTCTTCCGTCATTGGACAATTTAGGTATGCTGCTTCTCCTTTATCGTAACGAGATTTTAAATATACCTTGTCCATGTTGATACTGTCTTTTTCAACAATTGGAGCTGCAGCATCATAGAAGTATAAATAATCTTCACTCGTTAGTTTTTGAATTTGTTCAGCCAACGCAGGTGACGTTAATGGGCCACTCGCAATAATTGTAATACCTTCAGGAATTTCAGTTACTTCTTCATTAATCACTTCAACGAGTGGATGATTTTTCACTTTTTCTGTTACATATGCCGCAAATTCATGACGGTCTACAGCAAGTGCTCCTCCAGCAGGTACCGCACATTGATCTGCTGCTGCGATAATAACTGAGTCCAGCATTCGCATTTCTTCTTTAATAACACCGACAGCATTCGTTAATGTGTTGGCTCGTAATGAATTTGAGCAAACCAATTCTGCAAATTTATCTGTATGATGAGCAGCCGTTTGCTTAACAGGTCGCATTTCGAATAATCGAACACGAACACCTCTTTTGGCTATTTGCCATGCAGCTTCACTTCCAGCGAGACCCGCTCCAATTACGTTGACAATCGTCAATTTCTACACCAACCTTTTCTTCATTTTTCTAGATAGAATAATTTTTTGTATTTGTTAATTATGAATATTGATATTCCGCAAAGCAGCTGCGTTTTCCGCGGGCGAGCGGCGAGGCTCCTCAACGCTACGCTTCTTCGGGGTCTCGACTGTCTCTCATTCCCGCAGGAGTCTGCGCTGATTGGCGCCATATCTCTTATGAATTGATAAGAACCAAATCAAATATAACATGGCTTAAATAGTGAGAAACTGTTCACTCATTCCGCAGAAGTGTCGCTGATTCTCCATCTATCAAAAATCGTTTATCGTGCCAATTTAATAATCATTATTGTCATGATTCAAGCGCCGGTCTCAATTATAAGACGGCGCTTTGTGCTTTTCTATTTAGGCTTGTGCATCTTCTTTATAATCACAAGATGTACATTGAATTTGAATACCTTTTTTCAACTTTTTCTCTACTAATAATTCATTACATTTTGGACAAGGTCTGCTGATTGGTTTATCCCAAGAGACAAATTCACATGTTGGATAACGATCACAACCATAAAAAATACGTTTCGTTTTGCTCTTTCGCTCAACCACTTCGCCCTCTTTACAGACTGGGCATTTCACGTCGATGTTTTTCACAATTGCTTTTGTGTTGCGACATTCAGGGAAATTGCTACAAGCCATGAATTTACCATAACGGCCTAATTTATAGACCATAGGTGAACCACAATTTTCACAATCTTCTCCTGCAGGTTCATCTTTAATAATGACTTTTTCCATTTCTTTATCTGCATGTGTAACATGCTTCTCGAAGTTTTGGTAAAACTTATCGATTACATGAACCCATTTTTCATGACCTTCTTCTACGCTATCCAAATCTTTTTCCATTTGAGCAGTAAATTCAATATTAATAATATCTGGGAAAAATTCCAGAACTAGTTGATGGACAATTCCTCCAAGCTCTGTTGGAATAAATCGTTTCGCTTCAAGCGTAACATATCCACGTTTTTGAATGGTATCGAGTGTAGGTGCATAAGTAGAAGGTCTACCTATACCTAACTCTTCTAACGTTTTAACAAGTCTTGCCTCTGAATAACGAGGTGGTGGTTGAGTGAAATGTTGTTTAGGTTCAATTTCTACCTTTCTCACCATGTCCCCTTTATTCATTACAGGTAAAATGCGATCTTTTTCTTCTACATTGTCGTCATTCCCCTCAACATACACTTTCATGAATCCAGGGAATTTCACTTGTGAACCATTCGCTCTAAATACCACATCTTGATTCGTTAAATCGATGGTTACCGTGTCTAATAAAGCCGATGCCATTTGACTTGCCAAAAAGCGCTCCCAGATTAATTTGTATAATCGGAACTGATCTTTCGACAAAATTGCTTTCAATTGATCTGGTGCTCTTAATACACTAGTTGGTCGAATCGCTTCGTGCGCATCTTGAGATTTACTTGATTGTTTTACTGGCGCTGTTGATGTTGAGATATATTCTTTTCCATATTCTGTCTCAATATAAGATTGTGCATCTTTTTTGGCAGTATCAGAAATTCGAGTGGAATCAGTACGCATATATGTTATAAGACCAACTGATCCTTCTTTACCTACATTGATACCCTCATAAAGTTGTTGCGCTAGCATCATTGTCTTTCTTGCACGGAAGTTTAATTTTCGTGCAGCTTCCTGTTGCAAAGATGATGTTGTAAATGAAGGAGCGGGATTACGTTTTCGTTCTTTTTTGACAACGCTCGTTACTTCGAATTGGTCACCTTTGACTTGTTTAAGTATATCTTTTACTTGTTGCTCGTTTGTAAGCTTGATTTTGTCTTTGCCATTTCCAAAGTAAAGTGCATCAAATGATTTTTTACCTTTCTCGAAGTTCCCTTCGATTGACCAGTATTCTTCTGGTTGGAAATTCTTAATTTCGTTTTCACGATCAATAATAAGACGTAAAGCAACTGATTGTACTCGACCTGCCGAAAGTCCTTTTTTGACTTTCTTCCATAGAATTGGACTAATGTTATATCCAACGAGTCTATCGAGTATTCTACGAGCTTGTTGAGCATCTACTAAGTCCATATCAATGGGACGAGGGTTTTTAAATGATTCTTTAATAGCGTCTTTTGTAATTTCATTAAAAACAACACGGCAATCTGATTCAATATCAATGTTTAATGAATTCGCGAGATGCCAAGCAATTGCTTCACCTTCGCGATCAGGGTCAGCTGCGAGATAAATTTTCTTCGCTTTTTTAGCTGCTGATTTTAAATCTTGCATTACTGGTCCTTTTCCGCGAATCGTAATGTATTTCGGTGAATAGTCATTTTCGACATCGACACCCATTTGACTCCGCGGTAAATCACGCACATGACCAAGTGATGCTTTTACTTTATATTTTTTGCCAAGGTAACGTTCAATCGTTTTCGCTTTGGCTGGCGATTCTACAATCACTAAAAAATCCGACATGTATGTGCCTCCTCATAGAGGTTCCTAATAAATCAATAAAAGAAATACCTGTTGCAAAATGTATAACAGATTGAACTATATTGCAACCATTTTTCATTAATGTGTCAATTTTGATGCACGTTCTCGTGAAGTTCTTCGAGAATTTGGTAGCCATTCCATATTGGTTTTGCCCCTTCAAGTAGCAATAAATGTGGACCAATTGACAGTTCTGACGCTATGGAACCGGGTACACAAAATACATCTTTCCCGTTATCTATCGCATGCTGCATGGTGCTTACTGTACCACTTTTTTCTTTTGCTTCTGTAACGACCACTGCATGAGATAACCCACTTATAATTCGGTTCCTCATAGGAAACGTCCACTTTTTAGGCGTTACATATGGTGGATATTCCGTAAGTATTAATTGATGTTTTTCCATGGTATGAAATAACACACTATTTTCTTTTGGATACTGGTTAAATAAACCATGGCCAACAACGGCAATTGTTTTACCGCCAAGATGATGGGTAGTTGAATGTGCCATTGCGTCTGCACCCTTAGCTAATCCACTTACTATCACTACATTCTGTTGAATAAGTGGGGGTATGATAAAATTCATCGCTTCTTGTGAGTAAGTAGTTGCTTCACGTGATCCAATAATTGCAACAAATAATTGTTCGCTTAAATAATCGATGTTTCCTTTTGCATATAAAATTACTGGCGGATCATATAAGGTTAATAGTTGTTTAGGGTAGGTGGGTTCATTAAAAAAAATGGGGGTAATTTTGTGCTTATCATATGCTCGAAGAAGTGGGGTT
>JBEVEQ010000276.1:0-3330 GCA_040512715.1 Paenisporosarcina sp.
AATTTCGCGCACTTTATTACTAGTTTAATATCATCCATTTCTTAATTCATTATTTGTAACACAACTTAGCCTTTTACGAGATTAGTGTTTGTTTTTACGGGTTTAGCATGAATTATTACGGGATTAGCCTCTGTTTTTACTAGATTCGTTCTCTATTTTACTAGATTAGTTCCTTATTTTACTGGAATAGGGCCCACCCCCCGCACCCACCAATCACTCACAAACATAAAAAGGCCAGACACCCCATCGAGTGTCTGGCCTTTAATCTTTATCTAGTTAAAGCTTGGTCTTTTAATGAACGACGTAGAATTTTTCCTGTCGTATTTTTTGGCAACTCTTCTAAAAACTCGAATTGTCTAGGTATCTTGTATTTCGCTAAGTGTTTTGCACAGTAAGTATGGAGGTCTTCGCTTGTTATACTTGCATCCTTAACGACTACATAAGCATGTACAGATTCTCCAAAGTCAGTATCCGGCATGCCAATGACAGCTGCTTCTACAACGCTTGGATGAGCGAACAATACTTCTTCTACTTCTCGTGGATAAACATTATAGCCTCCTACAATGACTAAATCTTTTTTACGATCAACGATGAAGAAATAACCTTCTTCATCCATTCTTGCAAGGTCACCTGTGTATAACCAACCTCCGCGAATCGTCGCTTCCGTTTCTTCAGGCATATTGTAATAACCTTTCATAACATTTGGTCCTCGGACAATTAGTTCACCCACTTCACCAATGGCAACATCATCACCTAATTCATTGACCACTCGGTTTTCAACATTTTGGATGGATGTTCCAATCGACCCTGGTTTTCGATCTCTATCTAGTGGATTGAAGCAGGTAACCGGAGAAGCTTCTGATAACCCGTATCCTTCCGAAACACGTACGTTAAATTTATTTTCAAAGTTGTGTAGTAAAGCTACAGGTAGTGAAGAACCACCTGAGATTGCTAAGCGGATGGTCGAAAAGTCGGATACATCTGTGTCAGGTGTTTGATACAAGAAATTGTACATTGTAGGAACACCAGCGAACACGGTAGCTTTTTGTGTTTTCGCTGTCTCGAAGACATCTTTTGGTGTAAAGCGTGGCACCAACAAAATCGTTGCCCCTTTTAATAATGGTGCATTGACCACTACAGTTAACGCGAATACATGGAATACTGGTAACGTTGCAATGACACGATCATCTTCAGAAAATCCTAAGTAATCGGCTGTGTCACGGGCATTTGAGAATAAATTCTCATGTGTAAGCATTGCCCCTTTAGGACGTCCCGTCGTACCTGAAGTATAAAGAATGATAGCGGTATCATTTTGTGCAACTTCAACAGGAAGGACATCTGGAGATGCCGACATGACTAGTTGTGTAAATGATTTAACTTTGCTACGTAATGCCTCTGGTAAACTCGCTAATTTTTCAGTCGTTTCTGGCATCGTTTCACAAATAATATAGTTAGTAACGGATGGGAATGCACCTGAAGCTTGTTCTACTAGCGGTAATAACATATCTAATGCAATCATTACTTTTGGTTGGCTATTATGTATGATATATGAAATTTCATCGGGTGCATAAATTGGATTAATTGGAATTGCGGTTGCACCTAAACGCATTGTTGCATATAAAGAAATTAAAAAATGAGGTGTGTTTCCTATTAAGAAAGCTACATGATCCCCTTTTTCTACTCCTAATTCTTGTAAGGCAGATGCAAATCTAGCAATTGATTGGTCAAACTCAGCATATGAAGTATCTTTTCCCATAAAATGATAAGCAGTTTTTGTTGGGTGTTCTAATGATGTTTCACGAACTCGTTGAACTAAATTCATGTTTTTCTCTCCTTATCTTTGAATGAATGTTCATTCATTATTCCATAATTTTATTATATAAGAAATGTTCAGACAATACAATAAGCACCGCGATTTTCTCACGATGCTCTGACATGTGCAATATACCGCCATCTGATTAAAAAGTAATAAACAATTTGAATGAATGTAAACCCAACTAGTACGAGAGTCATTTCTAATAGGATGGATACATCGGCTAAATCACTCCAAATAACTTGAAGGGAAATAAATGAAAATGCACTATGAAGCATCGCAATTCCCCATGGCAAGAAAAATTGGGGAATGAGCTGTCGATTAACAATATTTATCATTTCATGATCAGTCAATCCCATTCGTTTTAACACTGCAAATTGTTTTTTGTCTCGTTCAAGTCCCGTATACAATTTAAAATAAATGAAGCTACCTGCTGCTAAAAGTAAAACTGCCGCAACCATTAATCCCGTGAATAATAGTAATGAAAAAGTAGCACGTATTATCGAATAATTTAAACCAGGGTTCTCAAAGAAAAAAGGTAATTCGTTTGCTCCGTTTTGATAGAGGGATTCTGTCATCTGCGACTCTAATTCAAGTCCTATTGATTTCGTTCTTTCCCATTCTGGTATGTGAAAAGCATAAAAATTAAACCTTGAATCGTCCAATGATTGACCTTCAAGTGGTTCATTAATTAACGCATAATCCTCGTTACTAACGACGACCACATTCCCGCTTAAAATCATAGAGGGAAACAACATTTTCGGGTATACACCATTAACAGAGATAGGCACATTACTCTCTTCTAATACCGTTTGAATACTGGTGTTTTTTAAAATCGATAATGAATTTTCTGAATAAGGAATAAACATTGCTTCACCAGAATCTAACTCGATTAAAGGGTGTCCCTGAGCAACAGCCAAACTATTGACATCAGCTTCTCTTAAAATTTCCACTTCAAACTGTGTGTATGATGAAGTTTGTTTTTTTATTAAAAACGGCACCATCGAGTAGGATAAACCTTCTGCTTCTAATTCGTTGGTCAGCAACCGAATATGCTGTCGTTCTAATGGATTATCTAAATCACTGGAGTAAATGAGTCCAAGTGGATTCAAATCTCGATACTGACCTGTATATGATGACAGAGACGTTAATGTTCCTACGGATAGGAAGGCAACAGTCGATACGATGGTGACGATGAAATACATGCGTGCATTTTCCCGTAATTTTACTGCACCCTCTGATATCGCGATTAAACGGTACCGATGCCAATATAGAGATTTTCGTTTTTGAACTTGATGATGAAAAAACAATATTGTATGAGTAAAAAAGTAATACGTACCTAATGCAGCTATAGGAGGTAAAAAGATCGATAACGTAAAAACCACACGAATCGATGTAAAGGCTGCTGCACCATAGGCAAACAGAAGCAATACTATGCCTAATATCGCTCTAAAAGTTGAATAACTTTGACGTTCATCTGATGTCCAGAATCCTCGTAGTAATGCAATAATTCGTTG
>JBEVEQ010000279.1:0-5192 GCA_040512715.1 Paenisporosarcina sp.
TAGATGTTCTCTTGAGAGAGCAAGCAGGCTAGCTTGCTCGTGAATGATTAAATCTGGTTCTTCAGCTAACCATTCTTTATTCAAAATGTGCCTGGAAACGATGGATGTTTGATCGTCTAACAGATGATGTAAGATGACGGATGAAACGCCACCTTTTAGATAACTTGTTTCTTGAACCGTTTTTTCTAATTGACGATGAATCCAATTTTCAAGTTTTCCATTTCCTTGATTCATAGCAGTAAGATCCTTTCGCAAGACGCGGGTTTATTTTCCGAGAACTTTCCAAGACGTTCGGGAAATCTCTTCAAGCTCTCCGGCATCGAGCTTGAAAGTTAACGCGCCAACATTATCCTGAGCATGATGTGCTTTCGTAGCGCCTGGTATAGCGAACACGGTGTCGCCATGATAATGGATTAACCAGTTTAATGCGACTTGACTCGCACTAACATTGTATTTTTCACCAATTGTATCAAGTAGATTGATTAATGGTTTCGTCTCTTTTAGACCGGCTTCTTTAAATTTTCGTTGATAACGACGAGGTCCCTTTGCTTGTTGAATTAATGCTGGGTTATCGTGGAATTTTCCTGTTAATAAACCCTGTTCTAATGGTGAGTAAGCGATAATGGAGATGCCCAATTCTTTTGCACGTTCAAGCATGCCACTTTCTTCAATTCGACGATCGAGTAAACTATATTTCACTTGATTCGAAGCGAGTGAAAGACCATGTTCCGTTAGAATTCTTTGTGATTTAACCATAGCTGTTGTGTTGAAATTACTCACTCCGATATGTTTAATATGACCGGCCTTAACAAGCTCGATCATCGCAAGAATTTGCTTTTCAACCGATGAAAACGAGAACGGTTGATGGATTTGATATAAATCTATTGGTCTATTATTTAAAGCTTCTTGTCTATTGTGAAACGTTTTTGGAATCGATGCAGCTGTTCTGAATACTGGCCACCATTTAGTTGCTATCTTAGCTTCTGCGGGTGAGGCACCAATATGATCAAGTGCTTTTGCAAGAATACGTTCAGACTCTCCTCCACCATAGACCTCAGCTGTATCAAACCAATTAATGCCTCCATCTAGTGAAGTTTTAATGATTTCTTTCGTTAACTCATCATCAAGTGCTCCCCAAAACTTCCCGACTACTCCAGTTCCATTGCTAAACTGCCAAGTGCCGAGACCAATTGCAGATAGATATAAATCAGATTGTCCTAATTGTCTTTTTTCTAAATTCATGTGCATACAATCACTCCCCAGGAAGACAGTTATTTTGAGTAAGTGTACCACTCGAACACGTTGGATTGCTATTCTCTAACTAATTGAATGTTCGCTAAAAAAGGCACATAATAAAAGGTAAGAAATGTATGCCAAGGAGGGGAATAAAGAATGAAAGACGATTTAGAATTTGATATGGAAATGGCAAGAGAATATGACAAAGGAATTAGACGGGCAATGCCATCGTATGATGCTTTATTTCGCATGGTTCAGTCCTTTCTTCGCGCTAACGTGAAGGATGGAGCGAACTTGTTAGTGGTTGGAGCGGGAGGGGGCAATGAGATTGTTACCTTTGGGACTGCCAATCCAACGTGGACGTTTACAGGTGTCGATCCTTCAGAACCAATGTTAGAAGTGGCTCTTCAAAAAGCGAAGAATGAAGGAATGGATGATCGAGTTTCCATACATACAGGAATTATTGAAAATGTTGCTTTGACTGATCAATTTGATGCTTCAACTTGTTTACTTGTGCTTCACTTTGTCGAAACAATTGAACAAAAAAGAAGTTTATTAAATAAGGTTCGAGAATACTTAAAACCCGGAGCACCGTTTGTCTTGGTGACGATGTATGGGGATCGATCAAAACCTGAATTTGATGAACGAATGAATTTATGGAAATCCATCTGGCTAGATTTAACCGATTTAGAACCTGAAGACGTAGATGCTATGGAGGAATCCGTTCGTGAATTATCCTTTATTCCAGCAGTTCAAATTGAAGAGTTATTAGTAGAAGCGGGCTTTGAACGAGTTTCACAATTTTTCTCGACTACGTTATTTGGTGGTTGGATTTGTCATTCAAGAAAATAATGGTAGAGGCATCTAGGTTTCTTTTTACGGTATAACGGGAACTTCATATATAAAGAGAATTGTAGAGGAAGTGTCCATTATGAATTCACCGTCAAAAGAAGAAGCTAAAGATAAAATGAAAGAAGCAAAACCATGGGTACGCCGCTTTGGTCGTTTTGGCTATATGGCTAAAGGTGTCGTTTATGGAATGATTGGTGTACTAGCAGCTCTAGCTGCATTTGGTCCAGGAGGAGAAATAACTGGAACTTCGGGTGTTCTTCAATCGATAGCAGAAATGCCCTTTGGTGAGCTTGTCTTGTGGATCATCGGAATAGGTTTAATCGGTTATATCTTATGGGATTTTATTAAAGCGATAAAAGATCCTGAAAATGAAGGAACAGATGCTAAAGGCTTAATTAAAAGAACTGGTTATTTCATAAGTGGGATAATTTATTCGAATTTAGCATTTGGTGCTATTAAATTGGCGAGTCATACAGGTAATGCCGGAGGCGGAAATTCCGAGAAAACAATTTCGGCTAAGCTGATGGAACAACCATTTGGTGTGTGGTTAGTTGGGTTAGTAGGAGTAATTATTATTGGATATGGCGTTTACGAACTTTATAGTGGTGTAAAAGAGAAATTCATGTCTAAATTCAAAACCTACGAAATGAATGATAAAGAACGGAAAATCGCTCGAATTTCAGGTAAACTAGGATTGATTTCCCGAGGAATTGTCTTAAGTATGGTCGGCTTTTTCTTCATTCGCACAGCTTATACACATAACCCGGATGAATCAAAGGGGCTTGATGGTGCTTTAACTGAATTAGCAAGCCAACCATTCGGCAAATTTTTACTGGCCATTATTGCAGTTGGACTAATTTTATATGGCGTCTACCAAATTATTCGCGGACGCTATCAGCATATGAATTTTGACAATGATGGAAAATAGAATTTGAGATTAGAGCTACCACGAATATGATTATCGTGGTAGCTTTTTGTTGTTTAGAAATGCGATTTGAGTGCATTCGCCACATTAACGGCTCGAACCGCCACAAAAGTAAAGACTTGCGCCACATTATTCTTAAATCGCCACATTCTCATCCAAATTCGCCACATATTCACACGATTGCGCCACATTCTTTTACCATTCAAGATACCCAAATTTAATAAAATAATCTTTCTCTTCAAAATAGTTATGTTACGATTACAATAAAAGAATTTCTTGTAAAGGGTGTACCAGAATGCGAGTCTATGTAGCACTTATTTCCCTTAGCCTAATTTGGGGATTATCATTTGTTTTTATTTCAATACTAAGCGAGCCCGCTGGAGTTTGGGGCACTGTCTTTATTCGCTGTATTGCAGGAGCACTTTTGTTGCTGCCATTGTTGTGGTTTAAGCGAAAAGAGATTATCCGACCAGTACCTTGGAAAGCATTACTCGTTGTTGGTGTTGTGAATGCGGGATTACCTTGGGGATTGATTGCGCTTAGTCAGACTCAAATTAATAGTAGCTTGGCAGCGGTTTTAAATGCATTCACACCGATTTTCACAGGTTTATTAGGGCTCGTGTTTTTTGGAGCTGTGCTATTAAAGCAGCAATGGGTAGGCATAGCAATTGGATTCGTTGGCATCATCATTATTATGGATTTTGACGTGACACATTTATTTGGTGAGAGTTTTATTGGTATTGGAACGATGATTTTGGCCACAATGTGTTATGGCTTTTCATCACATTATGCACGTAGACATTTGAAAAGTGCAGGCATCATATTTGTCACGACCTGTACGTTAATAGTAGGTGCGGGGTTTGGTGGAACGATGATGCTATTGACCAATGCCAATCAATTACAGACACTCTCTCAGAACATAAGTGGGGAAGTACTACTTGCGATAATCGGACTTGGATTCTTTGGTTCCGGAATTGCTCATCTATTATTCTTTTATATCATGAATGAAAGAAGTCCAGAATTTGCAACATCGGTAACTTACTTAATACCGATATCAGCCATTCTATGGGGATATTTTTTATTGGAAGAACCAATATCGATACATATGATAGTTGGATTAATCGTTATATTATGTGGAGTGTATTTAACGACACGACCACGTCTAACGGTGGTTAAGTAAAAGGAGAACGAAGAATGCTGACAACTAAACAATTACAGGACATTGAGGCATTACAGAAGGAATGTGAGGCATTCGATGAACTACAACTAAAGTTGAACTGGGAAATGCTTAAAAAACGCGAATCGGATCAAACTGATTTCTTCTATTATCACGAAGATGAACTCATCGCTTTTTTAGGAATCTATCCTTTTGGATCAGTTGCTGAAGTGTGTGGAATGGTAAAGCCGAATGAACGACGTAAAGGCCATTTTCAACTATTGTTTTCTGAAGCAATGGAAGTTTGTAAAAAACATGGCTATAAAAAAATTCTGCTAAATGCACCAGCAAGTTCACATGCAGCAAAAGGTTTTTTGAATAAACAAGGTGCAGATTATGGATTTTCAGAACATCAAATGAAGTGGCAAGAGAAATCGCTGGAAGAAGTAAATGGTTTTGCGTTACATCAAGCTACAGAAAAAGATTTAGCGATGAGAGTCCGCCTTGATATCGAAGCGTTTGGAGTAGATGAAGAAAGCGCTAAATCCATGGAAAGTCGCATAGATAATGATGAAGAAACTGATATGCTGATGATTGAAGTGGATGGAGTAGTCATAGGGAAAATACGAGTGAAACGTGAAGACGGAGAAGCTTGGATTTATGGGTTTTCAATCTTACCTGCGTATCAAGGAAGAGGAATCGGACGTAAGGTATTACAACATGTTGTGAAAGAACAAAGTGCTAAAGGATATTCTGTCCACTTAGAGGTGGAGACTAAAAATGCTCATGCATTAAAGTTGTACGAATCAATTGGATTTATAGTAGTCCATGCTCAAGATTATTATCGATATGAGTAGTGGAAAAGCGAGTCCTTGCGACTCGCTTTTTTGATTGGTTATGGTTAAACGCTACTAAATTAGTGGAATTCGCCACTAAACCGAAAAAAACGCCACTAAAAGCTTGGAAAACGCCACTAAATAAAAAATTCCGCCACTAAACCACCTATAAACGCCACTAAAATAT